>JAFGOL010000042.1 GCA_016926495.1 Oligoflexia bacterium | reverse complement strand
TCTATATACTATTCGGTGTTTGTAGCCTTTTTTTATGCTACGAAGAAGGCCATGCCGAATCAGGCGGTATAGATGTTACCGAGTTATACTCGCTGTCATTGGACGAACTACTTAACATGAAAGTTGTAACCGCGACAAAGAGCGAGAGAAAACTCGAAGAAGTGCCTGCTTCCATCTCCGTTGTAACAAAAGATGATATACACGTATGGGGCTATACCTCGCTGGCAGATGTATTAAAACATACCCTGGGTTTTTACGTGGTTGACGATCATATACTTCCCAACGCCGGCGTGCGCGGCTCAGCGGGAGGACTTTTCGGAGAAAGCAGTACTATTAAGGTATTGATCGACGGCAACGAAACGTCTTTCAGGAGTACCGCGGGACACTGGCTCGGACCTGAATTCATTCCGATGTCAACCATTGAACGAATTGAAATCATCAGGGGACCGGTTTCTGCCCTGTACGGAGAAGACGCGTTTATGGGTGTTGTCAATGTAATCACCAAAAACGGAAAAGACGTTAACGGCGCAAATATCTGGGCCGGGGGCAGTCTGACTTCGTTTGGAAAGCTCGGCTATAACCCGGATGTTTCGGTGGGTTTTGCGAAAGGCCCGGTTGACGGACTGGTAGCCATGCAAATAACCAGCGACGATCGTTCCGGACTGAAGCTACCGGATACCTGCCCGGTGTACGACACATTGTCAACCAACAACGCGTTGGACAACGAAAATACCAGTGTCACGCAGGATTCAAAAGTCGGTTTTGCCAAATTTACGTATCATTACAGCCCTGATACAAGCTATACTTTTACGGGTCGTCTGTCCACCATAGACAGGGACGCCAAGTTCAGTCCGTGGTCATTGGGCCTGGTCGGTGTAGGTACCCAGGAAAACCCCGAACAACCGCTCATATCCTTATACCAGACAGAGGCGGCGTTACGCGTTTACTCCAAACTTACCGACAGCCTGGACCTTACCTTTAACGGAGGTTATTTCAAAGGAGGGCCCACGCACAAAGACAAAATAGAAGTGGGCAGTGATCTCTATTACGTGGACAGGGACTTCGGGTACCAGGGAGGAAAACTATTACTGGAGAGCAAGTGGGACGTAACTAAATCCCTTTCCCTCATTTTAGGCACGGGATTTTTATATGATAAGGAAAACCTGATTTCTGACCTTCGTATCCTAAAATACGATCTTACCAACGCAGCGGCTGGAACTGTTCTTGAGGACGCCACAACACGCCAGGGGACCAAGGATTTCTGCAACGGTTCGGCTTTCTTTCAGACAATCTGGACGGCAATAGAAAACTCCCTGAGCTTAATCGGCGGTATACGCCTGGACAGCAATAACATATACGGTGAGCAGGTGAGCGGCAGGGCGGCAATTGTTTCCTCTCCCACCGAAAAATTATCCTTAAAATTATTGTACGGCAATGCATTTAAAGCGCCGTCGCCGTATTTGCTGTACGCGGTACCCTTCCGCGTGGGCGACGTTATAGGAAACCCGGACCTTAAACCGCAGTACATTCATACAATAGAGGGTTTAACGACTTATAAATTAAGCAACAGCCTGATTTCAACAAACCTGGCTTTCAGCATACTCAAGGACAAGGCGGAATTCGCCCAGCAGGGCGTTAACCGTATCGCGATCAACGTGGCGGAGGTAAAAAGCCTGTCATGGGAAACCGAGATAACCGCCTGGTACCATAAATGGCTGAAGGGGACCCTTGGGTTTGAATATCAATACGCGGTACGCGACAGCGGGAGCAGGGGGTATTACAGTGAACTGACCGGATCTAAAAACCTGATCTATCCTTCGTATATAATTCGCGCGGGAGCCTCGGGCAATATACCCAAACTCCCGTTAAACGCGAGCCTTAGCACAATGTTTGTAAGCTCAAGATGGTCAAGCGCCATTAACTCGATAGAAAATTCGGACCTGTACGAACTGGGTTCATATTTAATGCTTGATATGAATATTACAACCGTTGGAGTAAAACTTTTCGCGAACAGAGAATCGGTTTTTGGCCTGACCGTAAGAAACCTGCTTAACAGCAGTACGCCTGATCCGGGTTTTGGAGGAGTAGATTATCCGCTGGCCCCTCTTACGGTGCTTGTACAATGGAAACAGGAAATCTGGTAAATCAAAAGGGGTAATAAAATATGTTTAAATTTATTATGAATAAATCGAAAAGAAACAGGTGGATCTGTTTTTCCTTATTACTTGGCCTGGCCACAGTCAATGCGGGATGTTTCGGCGACGATGAAGAAGACACGACCAAAATAGGCGTAGTCTTGGGGTTTACGGGTGAATCCAGCACAGGCTTTAATTATGAAAAAGCCATGCTTATGGTGGTTGACCAGGTAAACAACGCGGGAGGCTGTTTAGGTAAAAACATCAGCCTTACCGAAAAAGATACCAGTTCCAACATGGTGGATTCGGTTAATCATGTAGAGGATTTGCTGAATAACGACGTTAAAGTTATTCTCGGGCCGGACAACGCTGACATAGCAAGACGTATCGCGTCATATTTGACTTCCAGAGATATTCTTTACGTGATCGCGGGAACACTGCTTCCTCCGATCTCGCTTGTAAGCAGGCCGCGTCTCTATTTACTCGGACCGGGTACAGATATCCTGACCTGCTCCATGGCCAGAAAGATCATCAATGACGGCTATAAAAAAATCGTAATATTACACACGGACGAGTTGTTTGAGGAAAATTTCGCGGTTGGAGTTGAAAACTCATTAACTACTATAAACGCGACGCTGCCCGCGCAGGACCAGGTGGATTTTGAAAGGATCGAAATAGAAACAAGCGACACCCTGAATACCTGGGCCACGCAGGTACAGGCACTTGATCCTGACGCTATTGTTCTGGCGGCGGAACCCAGGTCCGGTATGAATGTTGTTAATGCGTGGTCAGTACTGGCGACTGACACTGATCAGAAATGGTATTTTTCGCCGACTTTAAACCAGCAGTTCTTTTTAGATAATATTCCTTCATGGCTGCTTGAGGATTCAATAGTAATCGGGCCTCCGTTTGGCATTTCAAGTAGTTTTAATCTTTTCAGCAACGAATTTTACATTAACTGGTCAGAAACTCCTTTTGTGTCCGCGGGATATTACTACGATGCGCTGGCGCTTGTTACTTTAGCTATTGAGGCAGCCGGGCAGGGATTGGCAACGTTTCCGACTGTGACACAGATTGCGGCGGAACTGGAGAATATCGCGAATTCCGGCGGCCAGGAATTTTCATGGAATGAAATAGGCGAAGCCCTGCAGGCCGTCAGGGCAGGGACTGACATTACATATAGAGGCGTTACAGGCGATCTTGATGTTAACGCTGATAACGGTATCGGTGTTGATTACAACGGCGTTAGTTTCTGGAAAATTAATAATGGTCACTTTGTTTATGACAGCGAAGGATCCTGTTATTAATCTATAAAAAAATAAAGGGGGAAAAGTATGATGAAAAAACGCAGATTTACAGCATTCACCAGTGTTCTCAGCATGTGTTTTGTGTCAAGTTTCAGTTTTTTACTTCTGGCGTGCGGAGGCGGCAATTACACCTTTAAGTATGCCAACTCACAATCCGATTCACACCCGAGAAGCCAGTCCATGGCTTATTTTAAAACAATACTTGAGGAACGAAGCGAGGGCAGGATCACTGTTGAGCTTTACACTGCCGGAGTCATGGGGACGGAATCAGAGACACTTGACATGGTAATAGCAGGGACAGACTTGCAGGGATACAGGGGTGGCAATTTTTCAACCATCAGCAACCAGTTGTTACTGTATACCCTTCCGTTCTTTTTTGAAAACACTACCCAGGCAACTGCCCTTATGAGGAGTGACTTTGGAAAGGCAATTAACGCAAGCGCCGAGGCCAACGGGCTGCACATACCAGCCACTGGAGTTGCCGGCGGTTTCAGGAACATTACAACAAGCGCGGCCAATGCTCCAAACGGCATCAGGAATGTTGCTGATTTGTCAGGCCTAAAAATGAGAACGCCGAGCCTGGAGATTACAACACAGACATTTGAAGCATTGGGAGCCGATCCAACGGAAGTTGCCTATGCTGATACCTACGTGGCTTTACAAAACGGGACCGTTGACGGACAGGAAAATCCTTTTTCAAATATAGTTGACATGAAATTCTATGAAGTCCAGGACCATCTTTCAGTAGTTAACTGGGAACTTCATCCTGATCCGTTCGTGGTAAATCTTGCGTGGTATAACGATCTGCCTGATGACTTAAAGGAAATCTTTGACGAGGCGGCAGAAGATGCAATGGCATACAGCGACCAGATATGGCTGGCGTCCGAGACCTCTTATTTCGCGACCCTGGCTTCTGAACTCACGGTTGTTACACCTACTGCTTCAGCAAGAGCGGACTTTGTAGACGCGGTTGAAGACGTATGGACTTATGGCGTAACCCAGGGTTACTACACACAGGCACAAATTGACGAAGCCCAGACTTTTATCGCAAATTATTAAAGCAAAACCGGAATCTCTTTACCCAAAAGCACGGTAATTTTATATTACCGTGCTTTTTTATTATCTATTACGAAACTCTTTCCACTGACTTTACTTCGGGAATTTCAGCCTTAAGCCTGGATTCAATACCGTTTTTAAGGGTCATTACGGCGCCCATGCAGTGAGCACAGGCACCCCTCAGCCTTACCTTTACCACGCCGTCATCCGTAACGTCCACAAGTTCAACGTCGCCCCCGTCCGCCTGCAGCGCGGGCCTTATTTTATCGATCACATTTCTTACTTTTTCCTTCATGACAATTACCCCTTTCAATACTTTTATGAATAATTTGATATAATTATAATGGTTTAATTTCAATATGTTTTTGCTACTTGAAATATTCTATATTTTGTAGTAGGAATATGCAACTTTAATATTTACGAGTTATTGCGAGGAGAAAAGTACAATGAAAAAGAAGATACACCCCAAATATTCAAAGGCCACGTTTACCTGCGCGTGCGGCAACGCGATTGACACCCGGTCAACGTTCAACCAGGAAGACGTAAAAATAGAAATATGCTCCAATTGCCACCCGTTCTTTACGGGCAAGCAAAAGCTTCTTGACAGCGCCGGCAGGGTTGAAAGGTTTAACAAAAAGTACAACAGGTCCAAAGGCAAATAATCCCATACCATGCTAGACAAGCTTGAGGCTTTCGTTCAGCGTTACAATGAACTGAACGCCAGATTATCCGATCCTAAAATAACGTCCGATCAGAACCTTTACAGGGACCTGAACAGGGAACATTCACATATAGCGCCGATCGTGGAAAAATACACGGAATATAAAAAAATCTGCGGCGACATCCTTAATAACAGTGAAATACTCGAGTCCGGTGACGAAGAATTAAGGGAGCTCGCTAAAGAAGAACTGCCGGAGCTTAGGGAAAAGAAAGCCGGGGTTGAAAACGAACTCAGGCTTTTACTGCTGCCAAAGGATCCCAACGACGATAAGGACATCATACTGGAAATACGCGCGGGCACCGGCGGGGAGGAGGCCGCGCTTTTTGCCGCTGATCTTTTCAGGATGTATTCACGTTTCGCGGAAGTAAACAAGTGGAAGTTGGAAATAATGAGTTCAAATTCCACGGGAATAGGCGGTTACAAGGAAATCATCGCCCTCCTGAAAGGCAGGCAGGTTTACAGCAGGCTGAAATACGAAAGCGGCACTCACAGGGTGCAGAGAGTACCTAAAACAGAGGCAGGCGGAAGAATACACACCTCTGCCGCAACGGTAGCCGTATTGCCCGAAGCAGACGAGGTTGAAGTCGAAATAAATCCGGCGGACCTCAGGATTGACGTGTTCAGATCAAGCGGTCCCGGCGGACAAAGCGTCAATACAACCGATTCGGCGGTAAGGGTTACACATATTCCCACCGGCCTTGTAGTAAGCTGCCAGGATGAAAAAAGCCAGCACAAAAACAAGGCAAAGGCTCTCACAATACTAAGGGCCAGACTTTATGAGAAGATGCAGGCCGAGGCAGACAAGGCGCGCGCCGATGAAAGAAAAAGCATGGTGGGCAGCGGAGACAGGTCCGAAAGAATAAGAACATACAATTTCCCGCAGGGAAGAATAACCGATCACCGCATAGGCCTTACTCTCTACAAGCTGGAGCAGGTACTTAACGGAGAACTGGAAGAACTTATAGAAGGACTTGTAACATTTTACCAGGCAGAAGCCCTTAAGGGGACCTGATGAAGCTGGGCAGCGCCGTCAGTTACGGCATAAACAGCCTTTCCGCGATATTTGAAAAAAACAGCAGGGAAAACTCCTGTGACGTTTATTTTTTGCTTTCATGCCTGCTGGACAAAAGCATATCAGAGCTTAAAAACAACCCGGATATTTTACTTACCGCCGAACAGGCGGCAAGGTTCAAAGGCTGGATTGAAAGGCGGATGAAATACGAGCCCGTTCAATACATAACCGGCGAAACCGAGTTCTGGTCGCATAAAATCAGGGTCAGCAGCGGTGTACTGGTACCAAGACAGGATTCGGAAACAATTATAAGCGAAGTTGTAAGGCATCTTAATCCGGGGGGCAAATACCGTTTTCTTGATCTCTGCTCCGGGAGCGGCTGCCTTGGAATAGCCCTGCTCGGCTGTTTTCCGGACAGCTTTGCGGATTTTGTGGATAAGTATCCGGCCCCCCTTGAATACACAAGACTTAATATCAGTAAAAACGGATATACAGCCAGGACCGACGTTATAGGATCAGACATGTTTGACGAATTGCAAAAACTCGGAAAAACCGGATCATACGATGCCATCGTTTCAAATCCGCCTTACATTTCCACAGAAGATCTACTGGGGCTGCCGGTTAACATTGTAAACTTTGAGCCAAACGAAGCACTGAAAGGCGGAGAAAACGGATTACTGTTCCATTCAATAATTGCCGATAAGGCCATAGTCTTCCTGAAAAAAGGCGGGCTGTTGTTTCTGGAAATAGGATTTAATCAATCAGAACAGGTGGTTAGGCTTTTCGGCAACGGTACGTGGACAGACGTCAGGGTTGTAAATGACCTTAATAACAATCCCAGGGTATTAATAGCAAAAAAACCCTAATGATATGGCCCGGATCAACCGATAATCATGCAGATGGACGATATTGTGAAATCCAAAATACTTAATGATGTGCTTGGTGAAGCGGAAAAAGGCAAGAAGCAGAAAAAATCATCTTCAAAAGCCGATCTGCTAAGCAGCGTGCGCACTGCCGTGGGCAAGAACGACATTACGGGTGTGGAAGAAAAGATAGCCAGGGTTGACGAAGAATCCCAGGATTACGTTATAAAGAAATTCGACACCAGCGAAGAGGAGCGGGGAGCTTCCCTGCCCGATATTTCGGACACCATCCCTCTTGTCGACGACCCAGAGCCGGTAGAATCCGTATCGCCCGGGCAGGAAACCGCGCCTGAGGAACCGACCGCGCCTGAAGAACCGACCGCGCCTGAAGAACCGGTTACCCCCGAAGGGCCGGCCGCACCGGGACTTCCCGAATTTCCGGAACTGCCGGAAATGCCCCAGGCGGACGACATAAATGCCAGGATCATGGAAACCATGCCTCTTCCGCCGGAACCCCCTAAAAAAGAAGAGTCCAAAATACAGTTATCCGTATTGCCCAGCAGGGAAAAAGTCGGGCAACTGAATAAGCTGGAGGCCATTGAACAGAGGGTATTAAAACTCGAAAAGGAAAACAGGGAACAACTCAGGCTCATAGAAAAGCAGAAAAAAGAAATTGAAGGCTACACGGTAAAACTGGGTAACCTTGAAAACGACAACGGCAAACTGAAAATGGAGTTAAGCAATTCCGTAAGCAACGCCAGGATGGACTTTGAGGCCCAGCTCAGCAAGGCTTCCGTAATAGAGGAAAAATACAACAAGCTGGCAAACAGGCACGAAGAACTGAAAAGCAAGGTGAGAAGGGATATACGCAAAATACGCATGAGGGAAAAGGAACTGGCGCACAAGCTCGAACTCATGAAGCAGGACAGCGAGACGCTTTTGTCCTCAAAAGATCATAAAATACTGCAGCTTAAAAAACACATAGACAATCTTGAATTCGAAATAGAGACAATGCAGGACAAGATAGAGAACCTTCAGGACATGGTAAAGGAAAACGAAGAAAAAGCCCAGAGAGTCGTAAAGGCCTTAAGGCTGTCAACGTCCCTTCTTGAAACAAGCCAGAAAAAAAGCTGATCAGGCGGTGACGGTATGCACACACTTGTCTTTACCAAAAATACCAGGCTTGAGAAACAGATAAACAAAACAATTAAAATAAGAAACTTCGATAGTAGAATGAAATGGGATTTCACCGGGGATATACAGACCCTTTACAATCTCACCGACACTAACGCGGTACACAGCGTATATATTGACTCCGCGACCGGAATTGACGACACGATCATGATGGTTTCATACATATTGAAGACGAATCCCTTTTCCAGGATAACCGTTCTGGGATGCAGCGACATAACACCCACGGCGGAGCAGATTACAAAACTATTCAAATCCGGCGTTAAAAATTATTTTCCCTTCCCGTGGGACATGTCCGACCTTATAAGCGACATTGAAAATTCAATATCGGACAAATCTGGCCTGAGCTCCGGCAATCTTATTTTTATTGACGATCTGACCGGGCTTTACAATACAAGGTATCTTTATTTCAAGCTTGAAAAGGAGTTGAAAAAAGCCCTGGAAAAAGACACCTGCTTCGCAATACTGTTCATAGATATCGACAACTTCAAATCCGTTAACGACACATACGGACACATAGTAGCCTCAACCGTGCTAAACCTGATAGGCAGGTTCATCAGGGAAAACACGAGGGAAACGGACCTTGTTTTCAGGTACGGAGGGGACGAATTTGTGGTTATGCTTGAAACCACGGATTCGGAAAAGGCATTCCATGTCGCGGAACGCCTCAGGAAGGTAATCGAAAACAAGCATTTTCTGATAAAAACAAAACATAAACTGAAACTGACCGTCAGCATAGGAATAGCGTCGTTCCCTGAAGACGGAAAAACCACCGTTGATATTATGGAAATGGCCGATCAGGCAATGTACGCCGGAAAAAAAACCACCAAGAATGTTGTATACACGGCCAAAAAGCTTCTGTACAATGAATGATAATGAAAAGGATTTTCGTTATACTGATCTATTTCATGATCGCCGCCATGGGCTTTCATTTAAATTCCATACTCACAAGCCGCGACCAGTATAAAACCAGCACCGCGGTATATGACATCGCCAGTTATGTAAAGGCAGTCAGGCTCTTTTATGAAGACTTCGGCTTTTACCCGGACGGCCTTATAGATCTTTTTGTAAAACCCAGTGACAAAAACGTAATCGTGGAGTGGCCCAAAGACGGCTATTTCAGGCCTAACGTGAATCCTCATCCTGCCAGACCCGTAAAGGACCCGTGGAACAACGATTATATTTTTGAAATGGGGATCAATAACGAAATAATCGTATCTTCCTCTCACAATCTTTCCTCCAAAAATATCAGTGTTGAAAAGGAGGCTGTCTACAAGGCCGAGGCGGAAAAATACGCGGGCATGGCTTACAGGGCGGGACTCTTTCTGGGTTTTGAAATCGTAATTATTCTTGTCCTGATAATACTGAAATCCGAGTTCATACAGGGCAGAAAAAATCAGCAATGCGAATCGGATGATTATTACCCCATCCTGAAAGACATCCTGCGCCTGTCATACAGCGACGATATACCCCCGCCCATGCTTTTGCATAACATAACCACTGAAATTTCACGCATCTTCCCGGTAATGCGCTGCGCGGTGCTTTTGATCAAAAACGCCCATTCCGCAATATCGGTGGCATCGCAGGACAATCCCGAACTCCGGGAATTCGAGCTGAACCTGCTGAATTATCCCGAACTTGTGCAGATGGTCAGTACCGGTGAAACTCTGGTCGTTGACCAGCTTGACCTTGTTACGGAAACGCACATGCTCGCCGGCGTAAAGGAACTTTTAACCGAAAAGGGGATCAAGGCCATACTTGTTGAGCCCATTATACATATCGACAGGATCGTGGGCGCGCTTTTTATAAGGACCTGCGGCGATAAAAAAACATTCAACCCCGAGGAAATAGAACTGGTACAGCTTATCGCCAGGGCAACCAAGCCGGTGCTGCAAAACCACGAAAAATACAAAGAGCTGTTCTAGAACGGAATATCGTCGTCCGTAATATGGTTTGAAACCGGTTCAAAGGAAGCCGTCTGCGCGGGCTGTACAAACTCCACGGAATCTCCGGTTTCGTCGCTCCTGCCCTGGGATGAACCCAGAAACTGAACGGTATTTGCTATAATTTCGGTTATATATTTTTTATTGCCGTCCCTGTCGTCGTACGATCTTGTCTGGAGGCGGCCGTCAATATATACCTGCCTGCCTTTTTTAAGGTAATCCCTGCACAATTCAGCAAGTCTTCCCCACACGACTATCCTGTGCCATTCCGTCCTTTCCTGCTTCTGCCCGCTGGACTTATCGGTCCAGTTTTCGCTTGTCGCAACCGTGAAATTTGCAACAGCCTGACCGTTGCTTGTATACCTGACTTCCGGATCCTGCCCCAATCTTCCCACTATAATCGCCTTATTTACGCCTGCCATAAGAATGACACCTCCGCTTTTTGGCCCATTTTCCATAGCATAAAGAACTATGTCAAGGTGAGAAAAATTTTTTTAGTAACCTGTTGTTTTCATTACCGCCGGAAATTGAGTTTTGAAGGCATGAAGGTTAAAAAGCCGCCAAAGGAATTCGGTGGAACCCAATCTCATCCAAAGACTGCACGCCCCATAACTACCAAATCCTGCATGCATATTACCTTAAGGTCATCCATGGCAAGAGGCGCTTATTCTTTTTTAACCAGAGAGTATGTTGTAAAAATAAGAAATACAATCAACAGGCAGGCAGTACTACACAATATCAGGCTCTATAACTTTTCCATTTGCAGTAATCATGTTCATTTGCTGGTAAAGTTACAATACCGGGACGCATACTCTAAATTTATCAGGGCAATTTCAGGTATAATAGCACGTATAGTCCTTGGTGCGGAAAAAGGTAAGGCCAGAGTAAAAGAATTGTTATGCAGGTTCTGGTCCGGCCGCCCGTATTCAAAGATCGTAACATGGGGCAGGCAGTATTTTAATACGTACTATTACGTTGCAGAGAATGACCTTGAAGCCAGCGGACTTATTAAATACAGAAAAAGAAATTGCAAAACCTGATTAATACCGGCAGGCGGAAACCGGATAAAGACGCGTGGACGGCTGAGTAAT
>JAFGOL010000278.1 GCA_016926495.1 Oligoflexia bacterium | reverse complement strand
GTGTCCCGTACCGGGTATACAGGTGAAGACGGTTTTGAAATTTACGGAGCCGCAAAGCACGGGGCTTCTATATGGACTGAACTGGTTGATTACGGAGTAAAACCCTGCGGTTTGGGTTGCCGTGACACTTTAAGGCTCGAAGCTTCGCTGCCTCTTTACGGTAACGATATTGATCAGAACACTACGCCGCTTGAGGCAGGTCTCGGTTTTTTTGTAAAGCTTGATAACGGTGATTTCTCGGGAAAGGATGTGCTTCTGGATCAAAAGCAAAACGGTATTGCTAAAAAGCTGTGCGGATTCACGATAGAGGGGCGCGGCATACCAAGGCACGGTTATAATATAGTTGACGCGGAAAAAAAGCCCGCGGGTGTTGTAACAAGCGGGACACTGTCACCCACCCTGGGATATCCGGTCGGTATGGCTTACGTGGATTCCTCGAAAACGGACACGGAACTTTTTGTTGAGATAAGGAGAAATATTTTTCCGGTAAAAATCATAAAAATGCCGTTTTACAAAAGGAGCACTTGTTGCTAATAAAAGGGTAATAACTTACGGAGGTTTTAAAATGAACAATATTCCAGCCAATCTTCAATACACCAGGGACCATGAGTGGCTTCTTGTGGAGGGTAATACAGCAACCGTCGGTATAACATACCACGCCCAGGAACAACTCGGTGATATAGTTTTTGCCGAACTGCCTGTTGCGGGTGATGAATTAAAAGCCGGAGATAGTCTGGGTGTTGTGGAAAGTACCAAGGCGGTTTCCGATGTGTATTCGCCCGTTGACGGCAAGGTTATCGAAATAAATGATGCGGTTGTTGACAGCCCGGAGAGGGTCAACGCGGACCCATACGGTGACGGATGGCTGATCAAGGTCGAGTTTGCCAATATGCCTGACGGCCTGATGGATGCCGCTGCTTACGGCGCGTATATTTCAGAGGAATAATTAAATATATGCCGTTTGTACCGCACTCCGAACACGACATAAAGGAGATGCTTGACGCGATAGGTATAAAAAATACGGCGTCTCTTTTTAATTCAATACCTGAAAAGTACAGGCTTAAAGCCGCTGTTCTTTCCGGGAAAACCGGTGTGGATGAATACGGCGCAAAACAGGCACTGGAAAGCCTGGCGGCTTGTAACAGGGTTTACGAACAATCCAAATCGTTTATCGGAGCAGGTTGTTATTGTCATTACATACCTGCGGCCGTTGAACATATAGTATCCCGCTCCGAGTTTTATACGGCGTATACTCCTTACCAGCCCGAGATAAGCCAGGGCACTCTTCAGGCAATTTTTGAATTTCAGTCGTATATCTGTGCCATTACGGGCATGGATGTTTCCAATGCTTCAATGTATGACGGTGCTACGGCTCTTGCTGAGTCCGTTCTTGTAGCTTTCAGGCACGGAAGGCAGAAAAAGGGCAAAGTTATTGTTCCGCTGAACCTGCATCCTGAATATTCCGAGATACTCGAAAATCATCTCAGGCCTTTTGGCATAGAAATTCTCAAGGCAGAACATGGTAATAACGGTATTATGAATTTAGAGGGTATAAAAAAACATACAGGCGATATTCTCGCCGTTGTTTTGCAGTCGCCTAATTATTTCGGACTGATCGAAGCCGAATCCGTGAAAATTGCGGAGTATGCCAGGGCAAACGGTGCCGCGTCAATTTTTCTTTGTATCGAACCCGGCAGTATGGGGCTTTTTAAATCTCCTGCCGAGCTTGGTTTTGATATTGCCGTGCTTGAGCTTCAGCCCCTGGGAACCCCGGCCTCTTTCGGCGGGCCCCACATCGGCGTTATCGCGTGCAGGAATGATTATGTCAGGAGCATGCCCGGAAGGATAGTGGGTGAAACCGTTGATTCAAAAGGAAGACGCTGTTTTGTTCTTACCCTTGCGACAAGGGAGCAGCATATACGCAGGGAAAAAGCCACCTCCAATATCTGCACCAACCAGGGACTGGTGGCTTTAAGGACAGCCGCTTATTTAACCTTGCTGGGATCCGAAGGTTTCGCGGAACTTGCGAAAGTCAATTATTCCCTTTCCCATTATGCTCACAGGGGGTTGTGCGGGATAAAGGGAGTATCCCCTCGCTATAGTTCTGAATTTTATAATGAATTTGTTATTGATTTTGAATCCGGAAGGACAAGGGACAAGGTTGTAAGCGGACTTAAATCCAGGGGCTTTCTCCCGGGATTAAACTGTGGTGAAAAATCCCTTCTGGTTTGCGTGACCGAGATAAACAGCAGGGAAACTATAGATTCGTATATAGGATCCGTTAAGGAGCTTTTAAATTGAACGGCAGAAACATTGAACCGCTGTCTTTTGGACTTAAAAAAAGTAAAACAACGGAATATTTTAATATCGGACCGGAAGCGGAATTTACAGCGCCGGATTCATCTCTGTTAAGAAAAAAAATGCCGGATTTGCCGTCCCCCGGAGAGCTTCAGACCGTGAGGCATTATACTAAACTTTCAAATCTGAATTTCGGGGTAGATACGGGTTTTTATCCCCTTGGCTCCTGTACAATGAAATACAATCCCAAGATCAACGAGGACATGGCGCGTCTTGACGGATTCACAAAAATACATCCGTACCAGGATGAAAAGGAAGTGCAGGGCGCTTTGCGTCTTATGTACGAGCTTGGAGAAATTTTAAAACAGGTTAGCGGAATGGCCGGAATTACCCTGCTGCCCGCGGCAGGCGCACACGGAGAAAGCACGGGGCTTAAAATAATTGACGCGTACCATGTAAAAAACGGCG
>JAFGOL010000277.1 GCA_016926495.1 Oligoflexia bacterium | reverse complement strand
GCGCTGCACATGATAGCAGAAGCCCAGAAAAACGGAGGCGTTGCCGCTTTTGTTGACGCGGAGCACGCCCTGGATGTAAATTACGCGGCAAAGCTCGGCGTTGATACCGAAAATCTTTTGATCTCGCAGCCTGATACCGGTGAACAGGCCCTGGAAATTACCGATACTCTTGTAAGGTCCGGAGCACTTGATGTTCTGGTAGTGGACTCTGTCGCAGCACTTGTGCCCAAGGCGGAAATTGAAGGAGACATGGGCGACTCACACATGGGTCTTCAGGCAAGACTTATGTCACAGGCTCTCAGAAAACTTACAGGCAGCATCAACCGTTCCAAAACCACGGTTATATTTATAAACCAGATAAGAATGAAGATCGGCGTAATGTTCGGCAACCCGGAAACAACAACAGGCGGTAATGCCCTTAAGTTCTATGCAACGATAAGAATGGATATCAGGAGGATCGGGGCCATAAAGAACGCGGAGCAGGTCATCGGCAACAGGACCCGCGTCAAGATCGTCAAGAACAAGGTAGCTCCTCCTTTCAAGGAAGTCGAATTTGATATTTACTACGGGGAAGGTATTTCAAAAGTCGGAGAAATAATTGATTCCGCTGTTGACGCCAATGTTATAGATAAAAGCGGCTCGTGGTTTTCCTACGAGGGTAACAAGATAGGCCAGGGCAAGGATAACGTAAAAACCTATCTTAAGGAAAATCCCTCGATCATGAACGAGATCGAACAAAAAATTTATGCCCACTTCGGCCTGAATGTAAAAAATTCTCAGGCGGATAGTCCGGCGGATGACCCCGAAAGCAAAACCGCCAGGAAAAAGGAAAAAGCTTCTGTTGTAAATTAAAGTGGACGAATATACTTTAACAGCCAATAAAGCGGCTGATCTTATCGCGAGAAGGGGACATTTTGCCGGGGAGCTTAAACAAAAGCTGTTGCGGAAGGGATGTCCCCTTGACGCTGTTGAAAGGGTTATTGAGGATTTTATAAAAAAGGGTTACCTTAATGACCCTGAAAACGCGGGTTCTTACATTAAGGAACTGCAACGGAAAAACTACGGTTATCACGAAATAATACGAAGGCTGCAGGCAAGGGGCGTTGATGAGTCTTCAGCGCGGAACATGTTGAAAGGTTTTTATATTGATATTGACGAAACTAAGAGTATAAGAGCCATATTAAAAAAAAAGTCATATAACCTGGCGGATATTAAGGACAGAAGAAAGGCTTATGACTTTTTAATGCGCAGGGGTTTTGATACGGAAAGCATCAGGCGTGAATTCAGGGAGTTTGAAGATAATGAAGCTTGAAAAGGTGCGCAGCCTTTTTATCGAATATTTTAAAGACAGGGGTCATACCGTTGTACCCAGTTCCGGGCTTATACCCCGTAATGATCCGACCCTGCTTTTTACCAATGCCGGAATGAACCAGTTCAAGGATGTTTTCCTGGGACTAGACAAGCGGGATTATAAAAAGGCGGTTTCCTCCCAGAAATGCGTTCGCGCCGGAGGCAAGCATAATGATCTTGAAAATGTAGGGTTTACGTTCAGGCACCACACCTTTTTTGAAATGCTGGGTAACTTTTCCTTTGGCGATTACTTCAAAAAGGAAGCCATTGAATACGCGTGGAATTTTGTAACCGGTACACTGAAAATACCGGAACAAAAACTTTTTGCGACGGTTTATACCGATGATGATGAAGCATACGGTATCTGGAACAAAAATATAGGACTTTCAAAGGACAGGATATTCAGGTTCGGGGAAAAAGATAACTTCTGGTCCATGGGCGACACCGGCCCGTGCGGACCCTGTTCAGAGATTTTTTACGATCACGGAAAGGAAAACGGCTGCGGAAAAAACACATGCAACGTGGGTTGCGATTGCGACCGGTTTGTTGAAATATGGAACCTTGTTTTTATGCAGTTTAACCGCGGCGCTGACGGTACGCTTTCCGGATTGCCGAAGCCCAGCGTGGATACCGGGGCGGGGCTTGAAAGAATAACGGCGGTCATGCAGGGTGTTGCGAGCAATTATGACATAGATATTTTCAGGGAACTCAAAAAGGAAATTTCAAAGGGCGCGTCCCTGTCTCCTTCCGACGCAAAGGCTGCCCCTTACTATAACGCGGTGGCGGATCACCTGAGGGCCGCGGCATTTTTAATTGCCGACGGATGCTATCCTTCAAATGAAGGCGCGGGATACGTGCTGAGGAGAATAATAAGGCGCGCCATAAGGCACGGAAAGGTACTGGGCTTTGATTCCCCCTTTCTGCATAAAAAGGTTTCCCGGGTATGCGATCTGATGGGCTCGTCATACGGGGAACTGGTTTCAGCCTCGAAGGATATAGCTAAGACGCTTAAGCAGGAAGAGGAAAGATTTTTTGAGACCCTGGAAAAAGGGCTCGGGCTTCTTGAAAAGGAATTATCGGCGTCAGGAAGCGTTAAAACGCTTAAAGGCGATATCGCCTTTAAACTTTATGACACTTTCGGATTTCCCCTTGATCTTACACAGATGATTTGCAGGGAAAGGGGTATTGACGTTGACGTTGCCGGTTTTGATTCGGAAATGGAAAAACAGAAGCAGAGGGCAAGGGCCGCCGGAATTAAGCGCAGGGCAGGCGGTGCGGTTTCAGACCTGGAAATGGAAATCCTCAAAAGCAAATCGTCCGAAATTCCGGCAACCGTTTTCAGGGGCTATGACGAAATGTCCCTTGGTTCAAAATGCTTAATGATAATCAAAAACAATAAAATAGTACAGGCTGTTCATCCGGGCGAAAAAGCGGTGCTTGTGTTTGAAAAAACCCCTTTTTACGCCGAAGGCGGCGGACAGGTCACTGATACCGGGCAGATCAGGGACGAGGAAAACGGCAGGGTGATCGCGAAGGTCCGGGACGTTCAAAAGCCCGTCTCAGGAATCTTCCTGCATGTTGTTGACGGTGTTAATACGGAAATCAGGCAGGGAAAGGAATATTTTCTTGAGGTGGACAAAAACAGGAGAATGCTCGTAAGGAGAAACCATACAGCTACTCATATTCTCCATTATCTCCTGAGAAAAAATCTCGGCACTCATGTAAGACAGGCTGGTTCTTTTGTAAGCGACGAGGTGCTGAGATTCGATTTTACGCATACTGAAAAGTTAAGCAATGAAGTTATAAGGGACATTGAAGACCAGTTCGCGGAACTTATAATTTCAAATCCAGTTTCATCAAGGGAAATGGCTTTTAAAGAGGCAAAAAATGACGGCACCATAGCCCTTTTTGAAGAAAAGTACGGTGACACCGTAAGGGTTATAAGCGTGGGTGATTTCAGCAGGGAACTTTGCGCCGGAACGCACGCAGAAGACACGTCGGAAATCGGGATCTTTAAGATAATATCCGAGGAAAGCATAGGCTCCGGGATCAGAAGAATTACCGCAACCACCTCCCTTAATGCGTACAGGGTCCTGGCTGACGGCTACAGGCTTTTGAAGAATATTTCAGGCGAGCTTAAAGTTACGGGTGAGGACATTTTTACCAGGATACAATCCCTGCTGGATGAAAACAAAAACGCCAGAAAGGAACTGGAAAAGGAAAGGGAAAGATCTTCAAGGTCCGAACTTAAAGACATTATAGGCAGGGCGTCATTTATCGGTAATACAGGGGTGATCTTTTCCGAAGTCGGCAATGCGTCCGTTAAGCAGCTAAAGGACCACACGGATTTTATAAAGGCCGGCAGCCCGGGCTCGGTCATCGTGCTTTATTCAGCGGACGGTAATAACGCTGTTTACACTGTCTATGTTCCGCAAATGCTGCATTCAAAAGTTACTGCGGCGGACATTATAAAAATTATAAATGACAGCACCGGTGGCAAGGGCGGGGGAAGGGCTGATTTCGCCCAGGGCGGAGGTGCTGAAATAAACAAATTGAATTGCCTGAAAACTGATGTTAACAATTATATTGCGTCCAAATTGGGAGTATAGGCCTTGAAGGGAAGAGTTGTTTTCGGAGTAAAAATATTTTTGCTGACAGTGCTTTTTTTCGGAGTCTTTTCCGCGCTGGCCGGCATGGGCATATTTCTGCATTTTTCCCGTAATCTTCCCAAGATTATTACAATCGAAGACTACAAGCCAAGGGTTGTTTCCGAGGTCTTTGACAGGAACGGCGTTAAGATAGGGGAATTTTGCAGGGAAAGAAGGGAGATCATTCCGTATTCCAAGATCCCCACTATTATAATACAGGCTTTTATTTCTTCCGAAGATGACAAGTTTTTTGAGCACAAGGGGATTGATTTCGCCGGTATATCAAGGGCCATGATAGCGAACTTTAAATCAGGGCGCTTTACGCAGGGCGGGAGCACGATTACCCAGCAGGTTGCAAGAAGCCTGCTTCTTACTCCCGAAAAAAAGATATCAAGAAAAATAAAGGAAGCCATACTTGCCAGCAGGATCGAAAACAACCTTACAAAGGAGCAGATACTCTTTTTGTATCTGAACCAGATATTTCTGGGACACCGTGCCTACGGAGTACAGTCAGCCGCAAAACTTTATTTTAACAAGGACGTCAGTGAACTTACTCTTTCGGAAGCGGCATTGCTGGCGGGCCTGCCCCAGGCGCCATCCAAGTGGTCTCCGTTCGCTAACCCCGACAAGGCAAAGGAAAGGCAGATATATGTTTTAAGCAGGATGGTACAGGAAGGGTACATAACAAAAGAGGAAGCTATCGGCGCCGTTAACAAAAGGCTGAAGCTATACAGGAATAACGAGGTTGGTATAAACAAGGCCCCCTACTTTACTGAATTCGTCAGGAGATATCTTGTCTCCAAGTATGGAATTGACGCTGTACTTGATGACGGTCTGAAGGTGTATACAACTGTTGACGCCGATCTGCAGATAGCCGGACAGGAGGCGGTAAGGCACGGGTTAAAGGAGCTGGACAAAAGACAGGGCTATAAAGGGCCCCTTGAGCATTTACAGACCGATGAGGAAATCAGGGACGAACTGGAGAGAATACATAAGGAAATAATTGAATCCAGGAGGGAATTTATTTATTTTCCGGAAAAGGGTTATGTTTTTAAAGTCAATAACAGCATGTTCAAGCTGAAGGTGGAAGAGGATACTGAAGAGAAAACGGTAAGTGATCTGATGTCCGAACCGGTTTCCATAGACGAGGGCACGCTGTACAGGGCTGTCGTTTTGTCTGTAGACGACGAAAAAGGTGTTATTAATATCGGTATCGCAAATATTGAGGGTGTAATCCCCAAGCAGTACTACAGGTGGGCGCATGCCAGGAACCTTTCGGCATATGAATACGCCCCTCCTTTTACAAGCGCTTCACAGATACTGAGAAGGGGTGACGTGATTCTTGTGACGCAGGTTGAACCTGGTCTCTTTGCCCTGGAACAGGAGCCTGAAGCGGAATCGGGAATTTTTTCCTTTGATATAACGACCGGCCATATATTGACGATGGTGGGCGGTTACAGTTACGACCGCAGCGAATATAATGCTGCATACCAGGCAAAGAGGCAGGCAGGGTCTACGATCAAGCCAATTATATATTCCGCGGCCATTGATAACGGGTTCACTCCGGCCTCGATTATCGTGGATTCGCCGATCGTGTACGGTGATGACGAGGAAGAAGGCAAATGGAAGCCGCAGAATTACGGAGAAAAATTCTACGGTGACACAACGTTACGCGACGCCCTCATTCACTCAAGGAATATTCCAACCACGAAAATTCTTAAGGACATAAAAATTCCGTACGCAATCGAGTATGCCAGAAAGTTGGGGCTCAGGGAGCCTATACGGAAGGATCTTTCAATAGGCCTTGGAACAATGGATGTTTCCCTTTGGGAAATAACAAAGGTTTATTCTGTTTTCGCGTCAGGCGGCAAAAGGGTTATCCCTGTTTTTATCAAAAGGATCGAAGACAGGAACGGCCAAATAATAGAGGAATTGGACAAGGACCACCCCGTTGACGTTGTGTTGTCCGGTTCAGCCGGTGAAAATTCCGAGGCCGCTAATGATTTCGAGGAAGGTGTTGACTATGCCGGTGAATATTCGGAAAAGGCGTGGGAACAGGTAATTTCACCGCAGACTGCGTATATAATGACCTATCTTCTCAGGGAAGTTGTGCAATACGGTACAGGCAGAAGCGTAAGGGGGCTCAGGGTCCCGGTTGCCGGAAAAACAGGCACGTCGGATGATTTTGCGGACGCGTGGTTTGTGGGGTTTACAACCAGGATTGCCACGGGAGTCTGGGTGGGGTTTGCGGATACCCAGAGAACTATGGGCAGGGGCGAAACCGGCTACAAGGCGGCAAGTCCCATATGGCTTGAGTACATGAACAAGGCCGTTGAAAATTCGCCGGATGAGGATTTTGAACAGCCTGAGGGTATAAAGCTTGTTAAGATTGACGCCGAAACAGGCAGGATTGCTTCCAAGTATTCGAACAAGGTCATTTATGAACCGTTCAAGGAAGGAACAGAGCCCAGGGAAGTCGAGGGCGAAAGAAAGGTGGACGAGGTGGATGAAATTGAATTTTTCAGGGATGATTACAGCAATCGCTAGGATTGCCGCGTTCCTTTTTATATTTTGTATTCCGGTTCTGCATGCCAGCGTAAGGATAAGCAATTCCGCCGTCACCAATACAAAATATATAGCCGTGCTCGGAGACCTTGATACCTGTACGGACATACTGGAGGAGTTGAACCTTTATATCAAGGCAATTTCCGGTCAGGATTACGGCGCGTTCCTGCTTTGTGATCAGTGGCGCGATTCCGCCCATGTGAAAAGGGAGATAGAGGGCCTTTACAGACAGAAGAACATCGAAGGGGCTTTGATGTTCGGGAATATACCGGGCATCAAGCTGTATATCGGCGGTGAAAAGCCCCAAAACCTTAAGGAAACGTTCGAAACCAATTATTATTATGAAAACTTTAATTCCAGGTTCGCCCTGATTTCCAGGGACAGAAAATATGAATACTATTTTCTAAAAAAACCTGAAAGCGGGATTGAAAGAAATATTTACGTGTCAAGAATACCCGTTGACCCTGATAATGAAAAAGGGATACGGGATTTTTTCGTAAAACTGGCAAACATACATTACGATAATTATTCAAAGCCCGTAAGGACCGTTACGGGCGTTATTGACGATTCCTTCATGAGCGGATCCGACTACGCCGTAAGATCGGATTCAGCGGTATTAAAGGAAACGATCAATTATTTCTATAACGATAAGGGAGCCGAGGTCAGCTATTTAAAATACGGCGAAAAGGAAACGGAAAAGTGGAACAGGAAGGATTCCAACCTGGGTTACCTGTTTTTTAAAGGCGACAAAAAATCCTATCTTAAAAGCAGCAGGAGTGACGTTCTTGTGGTTACCGGGCTCGAAAAAAAGGATGTTAAATATATCCTGAGCGGAAAACAGTACGCGGCGTTGTCCTTTAACGAAAGCATACGTTACGAGAATATATTTCCGCCTTTTTACTACATATTTTTTGCCGGGCACATGGTCGGGGG
>JAFGOL010000276.1 GCA_016926495.1 Oligoflexia bacterium | reverse complement strand
TTAATATATTGCGGAGGTTAATATGAAAATTAACAATTTATTTATAGCAATTACGGCAGCCCTGCTGATGTTTGCGTGCGGTAATGCCAATAACGCGGATGACAAAACAACTCCGGAACCTGAAGAGAAGGTCGTAAATTCCGAGGGTGTTATCTTTACGGCGGATGCGGTCTCAGGTGAAACTGTAGACATAGTTCTTTATGATAACTATCTAAAGGCCCTGGTTGAAGATAAAATCACCGAGGATTTTGAAGAAGAGGAAATAAGCGGTCCTTATGAGGTAAGATTCCAGCTCAGGATTTCCAATCTTAGTTATTTTGGAGATGAAATAGGTACTGTTGAATGTGAAGAGGATATAGAAAGGCCGCTTGATTTCGGCAAAGTTACGCCGCAGGACTTATGGCAGGAAAATTACGTACAACTTGCCAATAACAGGGAACTGGTTAATTGTATAGGCGAGAGTAATAACAAAAGATATATCGTTGAAATCTATAAAATAGGTACTAATCTTTATAATCAGAATTATGTTTTTACTTTTGATTTGGAACACAACACCTTTACAGGCGTTATATACATAAAGACCAGACCTGACGAGAAACCCGGTTTATCCCTGGTTTTTTAATTTGATTGATTTATGTGGGGGCATAAAATGAAAAGGTTAAGAACACTAATCAGCGTAATGGCACTGGCAGCCCTGATGGGAGCCTGCGGTGAAAAGCGCGTGCGAACTTCTCAAATGGTAATAGATCCGCAGGAACCGCTTCCTCGTGAGGGTGTTACTTTTATAGCAGGCGCAAGCGGTACCACAGCCACTGTAACCATGTATGATAATTATCTCAAGGCACTGATAGAAGACGATATTGATCCTGATTCGTATTACGAGCCTTCCTCGCATGACGACGCTATTACCTGGTATCACGCGAGATTTGATCTTGTACTTGAGAACGTGGATTATAACGGCGAGAATATCAGTGTAATAGAATGTCCCGAAAATATTTACAAACAGCTCTTTTTTAACGTGGAAACTCCCGCGGAACTTTTGAACCTTGTGGAAGTCCCGGTTATAATGGAAGTTGAATTGACCTGTACTGACTCCGAGGGTGAAACCTATTATGTAAAGATATTCCAGGCCAACGGCTTTGCCCAGGCGGCTTACGCCCTGTATTTTGATTTTCTGCAGACAACCGTGCGGGGCAGGGTGAATGTAAAAAGAGTCGGCGACGCGGATCCTGTCGGCGTTCATTTTGAATAATCTTGACATTTAAATCATATCGCTGTTTCATAAGGTCATTATTTGTATCACGGAGGTGCTGTAATGAAAAAATCGTTAACCGGTATTATTGTAGTTGGCCTGATAATTTTTATTTCGGGATGCGGTTATAACAAAATACAGGGTCTTGATGAGGAAGTCAAGGCCGCGTGGTCAGAGATTCAGAACCAGTACCAGAGGCGGTTTGATCTTATTCCGAATCTTGTAAAAACGGTAAAGGCGTACGCAAAGCACGAAAGGGACACATTAGAGGCTGTTGTAAAGGCTCGCTCCCAGATATCGCAAATCAAGGTCGGTTCCGACGTTGTCAATAACCCGGAGCAGTTTAAAAAATTCCAGTCCGCGCAGGGTGAATTAAGCTCGGCGTTGAGCAGGCTTATGGTTGTAGTAGAAAGATATCCTGATTTAAAGGCAAATCAGAATTTTCGTGATCTGCAGGTACAGCTTGAGGGTACGGAAAACCGCATAGCGGTTGCGCGCGGCCGCTATATCAACGTGGTTAAGGAGTATAACAAGGCGGTGAGGTTTTTTCCTACTAATCTTACAGCGAAATACCTGCTCCGAGTGGACGTAAAACCCAATTTCGAGCTTGAAAACGAAAGTGTAAAGGAAGTACCCAAAGTTGATTTTAACTAGGACACTTTGCTTTTTTCTACTGGCAGTAGTCAATGCTTACGCGTTTGATGTACCGGAAGCCCGTCAGTGGGTAAACGACTACGCCGGAATTGTTGATCCCAATGTTGAGAATAAGTTAAATTCACTGCTCAGGGATTACCAGTCAAAGACAGGCACGCAGTTTGTTGTTCTCACGGTGGATTCAATACAGGACGCCGGAAGTATTGAACAGTATTCCATCGCAGTCGCTGAAAAATGGAAGCTCGGTCAAAAGGGTAAGGATAACGGCATACTGATGCTGGTCGCGTTAAAGGAACGAAAGGTAAGAATAGAAGTCGGCTACGGGCTTGAGGGCGTATTGCCGGATATCATAGCCGGCAGGATCATTCGGGATGATATCATACCTTATTTTAAAACCGGTGATTTCACCGACGGTATAATAAACGGGGCGCTGCTCGTAATAAAGAGGGTAAGTCCTGATTATAATCCGGATATCGCACCATCTGTACAAACCGTTAAGAGAAGGCATAAGAGCAGCAGTGTGTTTAACATAATCGTGCTGATCGTATTGCTGCTTTCCTCTTTTTTAAGGGTATTCGGCAGGGGCTTTTTCTGGTTCGGCGGATTCGGAGGGCCTTCCGGCAGAGGCGGATTTGGCGGCGGTGGGCTCGGCGGTTTCGGAGGCGGCGGAGGAGGCTTCGGCGGCGGCGGCGCCTCCGGTTCATGGTAAAACCGTTATTATCGGGGGAATTGTTTATGGATATAAATAGAATTATTTCCGCGCAGGACAAGGATGTGGTGGCTGAAGCAGTAAGGCTGCTTGAAAAGCATACATCAGGCGAGATAGTGCCTGTGATAGCAAACAGGAGCGGCAGGTATTTTTCTGCAGATCTTATATTGGGGATTATTGCAGGGTTTTTATCAGTAGCTGTTATGTATGAATTCGGGGGGCAGGCGGGTTTTGCCTATTATATGCCTGTTAATTTCGGCGGGCTTCTTTTAGGGCTTGTTGCCGCCAGGGTCCCGTTTATTAAAAGAATACTTGTTCCAGAAAAAATGATGCTGGAAAGGGTGCGCAAAGAGGCTCTTCTGGCTTTTTACGAGCAGGGGCTTTACAAAACCAGGGACAAAACCGGGATTCTTATATATGTGTCGTTGTTCGAAAGACAGGTGGTCGTTATGGGAGATGAAGGTATTAATTCAAAGGTTTCACAGCCTGTCTGGAGTGATATTGTTAACAGAATAATTGAGGGGATCAAACGTAAAAAATACGCGGAAGGCCTGGTTGAAGGTATAGGCATGTGCAGGGTTATTCTTGAACGAAATTTCCCTATAAAGTCCTATGATACCAATGAGCTTTGTAATGAACTCGTAATTATAAATAATTAATATGTACTGAGAGTTTTTTTCTGCTATACTTTCTGCAAAATCAGTTACGGGTGTTTACAGTGCGGGACCAGAAAAAATTATCCGGAAAACTCCTTTTGGTTGATGACGAGGAATCAATAAGAGACATTCTTTCGTACAATCTGGTCGTTTTGGGACTTGAGGTTGATGTAGCGGAAGACGGGGTCCAGGGTTTTGATATGATCTCCGCGACGGAATATGATTATGTGATCACCGACCTTAAAATGCCCAGAATGAATGGTGAAGAACTTTTAAAAAGGGCTAAACAGCTTTTTCCTGATTACAAGACCAGGTATATTGTTATAACCGCCGGTATAATTACAAGCTATTCAAAAGAGGACAGGGATATGATACGACAGCTTGCTGACGGATATATAACCAAACCTTTTGACAGAGTAAAATTGCGTCAGGTGCTTCTTGAAGCTTCCGGAAAAAATGAATAATGCCGTTGAGATGTCTTTGCCTTGTTCTTCTTGTTTTTGCCTCATTGTGCCGGTTTGTTTTCCCGGCTTATAACACCGGCGGCAAAAGGGCGGCAGTGCCCAGGGCAAGGGCGATTCCCCGATGGGAGGAAATGTACGCCCGTGAAAAAGAGAAGCAGCAGGCATGGAGCAGAACGGCCGGCAGGGAGAGCAGGGAAAAGGAATCAGGCGATGAGGAGGATCAGGAACAGGCTGCTTCCGAATCATCCTCCGATGAAAGCGGGATCAGAAAAGCGGTATCCGTGACAGCGGGTTTTGAAAATATCAAAACGCAAAATATCGCTACGGAGAATATCACCTCTTACGGCGACGGACTGTATTTCAGGCTGGTACCGGGGCTGCTTTTTGATTCAGAACCTTTTTACGGCAAACTGGCAGTTCCCCTGAGGTTTAACGCGCGGGGCTTAAAAAAAGACGACTACGACGAACCCGCGGACTATCTGCATATTCTGGAGAAAATAAGGGTAAGCAGCCGCACGAACACCGTGCTTGTAACAGGCGGAGACGCGGAATCCTATACTCTCAATAACGGAATGCTTGTTAAGGGTTATAACAACAATATCAATATTGACAGTTTCAGGTGGGGTTTTAATTCCTCACTGCGAACAGGCAGGGGGGGCGGAGAAATATTTTTTAATGACGTACTGGACACTGATTTTTATGCCGTGTCCCTTAACGTGGTCCCTTTGCTTGATCTTGTAAAGCTCAGGTTTGATTACATGAGGGAGAAAAACTTCAGGCTTGACATGTATTCGGCAGCTTTAAGTTTTATATATTTCAGGAACTGGGAACTTTTTTACGAAATGGCAAGGACAGGTACTTCTTTCGGAGGGTACGGGCACGGTATAGGCGCTATATATTCCAAAGCAGTAAGAAGGGGTATTTTTTTAAAATTTTCAGGCATGCTTGTAAGCTCTGAAAAGGGTTATGTTTACGGTTACATAAATGATGTATACAACCTTCATTCTGCGGGCAGGTACAGGGAATTGCAGGAGGCGGGCAGTGATTACGGTGCAAATTCCAATATAGAACTGAGTACGGGAGCCGTAACCTGCGGCGGCGGTTTTACCTGGTTCAGGAACAGTCCTGATTATTTTTACCTTAAAGGTATCGCAAGGTTCCCTTATGATATTGAGTTGTACGCAGAGTACTTTTATCCGCAGGTGTTAAGCCCGTACTGGATAGTGCAGGGAAGCAAGGGTTTTATGGATTTGTTCAGGATAAAGGCAATAATTTCAGATAGATGGAACGTTGAACAAAGCAAATCCCTGTCTACTGCCGTGCTTATGGAGTTTTTCTGGAATTTTTAATATATATTATTCGTCAAAGCTTTCCACAATACTGGATTTTCTAAGGAAATCCTCAATAGTATAAGTTGTGTCCACTGATGTATATGTTTCGTTTTTTGGGCATACATCCTGCTCGGTGTAAGTTGAATTGTCATTGTAATTGGTTTCGGTTACTCTGTTCATAAGTCCCTCCTCCGAATTATAACCATTATAGTTTCAGGACAGTAAAGTGATAGTATTTTAAAGGGGTTTTCGTTGCGGTGCGGCAAAAGGTCCATCCAGGGGGGGATTTGATATCTTTAAACTTAATACAGGCCGTTTTCATTAAGAAATGTTTCACTATTAAGAGCTGACACGTCATCATAAAGCGCGCATTTCCCCTTGTTCAGGATCAGCATCCTGTTGCATACGGAAACCGCCAGATCATAATCATGGGTC
>JAFGOL010000275.1 GCA_016926495.1 Oligoflexia bacterium | reverse complement strand
TATACTTATACCAGATATTGTCTCCATACGCAAAGTACCACCCGCTTACGGTCATACCCATGTGCCTGAAGGGCACGTGTAGATTAGGTTTTAATGAAGATTTAGCCGAAGCAATTGGGTTGGGCCATGATTTAGGACATGCTCCATTTGGACATCACGGAGAAAAAGTACTTAATGAAATTTCTCAAAAAGAATTAAAAAAACCTTTTCAGCATGAAATACATGGACTAAGAGTAGTCGATATGCTTGCTGAACGAGACAGAACTAAAGAAATTGGACTTAATCTGACATACGAAGTAAGAGATGGAATCATATCTCATTGTGGTGAAGATTTTTCACGTACTATAGAACCTGTAAAATTTGAAGACAAACCTGCTCTTGAAACAGTTAATGATAGAAAATTTGTGAAAGAACCAACTACATATGAAGGCTGCATCGTGCGTTTAGTGGATAGGATTGCGTATGTTGGAAGGGATATTGAAGATGCTATTGTCGGTGAGATCATAGAAGAAACTGATATTCCTGAAGAAGTAACAAA
The DNA here is from genome assembly GCA_016926495.1 of Oligoflexia bacterium. Classification (GTDB taxonomy): domain Bacteria; phylum Bdellovibrionota; class JAFGOL01; order JAFGOL01; family JAFGOL01; genus JAFGOL01. The sequence goes on along the minus strand of JAFGOL010000275.1, from coordinate 6,473 downwards.
CATTTTAGGAATGAATAATGGAGAAATTCTTAATACGTTGTTGAGTGATCTGATAGAATATAGTAAAAATAATCCAGAAGTAATTGGTCTAAGTGAAGAGGTATCCGCTTCTTTTGATATTCTTAAAGATTATAATTATGAAAAAATATACAAACACGAAAAGGTTGAAAAGTATAAAGAACATGCAACAAGAGCAATAAAGACATTATTTGGTCGGTTGTTGGATGATATAACAATATCTGAACGATTCGCCCTTGGTGATAAGTTACCTAAAGAAGTTAAAGTTTATGATGTATTCAAAGATTTTTGTACTAAAGTACAGTATGATGATCAAGAACCTAACGAACAAATTGTTATTGATTTTATATCAGGCATGACGGATCACTATGTAATCAAGTGTCTAGATGCAATTTTTGTACCTAAATATACTATCTAGAAGGGCTTACAGCCTCCCAATTAAGCATATCTCAATCCACCCACTGTCAGGCTTTGGGAAAAAGGGATTGTGGCCGAGGCGGGAGTGTTCGATGTTGTGCATGGTGAAGCGGTGTTCGGGTTTAAGGTTGAGGGCGTGGGCGGTTGGGTCAGTTCGTCAATGTTGTAGCGTTTTATGTCCTTAAGGCAGCAGTCGTCGGCTACTGCTTTAAAGGCCGCGTTCGGTATGTGTCTGCGTTCCGGATCAATCTGCTCGTCAGTTACAAGGTATTCAAATATTATTTTGCTTTTCTTAAACGCTGCCAGTGTGTTCCATAGCCTGTCCTTGCATACATAGTAAGATACGCCCTCAAGGACTATTATGGTATTCATTTCGGGATTGTATCCGGCGTTTTGGAGTTTGTTGTACAGGGCTTCAGTGTTTGCTATGTCCTCATGCAAGTACCTGATACACTGGCCGGGGTTTAACAGGCCTGACATTATCTTTTCCTTTGCCGGGTTCGGGCAAAGTTCCACATCGAATATTTTTACATCAGAAAACCTGTCCAGGATTTCAAGGCTCAGGGGGCACATCCCTGCGCCGAATATAATAACCTGCGGATGGGGTTTGCTTTTTATTTCATTAAAAAGAACATTGTGTATGCAGTATTTCCTGTTCCTTATCACCTCGCCATAATCAGGCCAGATATCCCTGCACTGGTTGAAAACCTCCCTGCCGCAGCTTAAATCCAACTGCTCAAGGTATTTTCTGCTTTTTTCGCAGGGGTACGTGGTTTCATCAGTCCACAACAGTACCAGCGCGGAGGTAGAAGATAGTTTATACCGGTCAGCCATCATGGTTTGAAATACCAGACTGAAATACCAGACGGAGCAAAGTTATTCAAGTTATTTCAGGTGGTTAAGGACAACTGAATTTCGTGGGTGGGGTTACTTTTGGGTTATCTTGTGAATCCGGCCGGTTTCAAAATCTATGTCTATCCTCAGGCATTTTAGGAAATTCATTCCAAGTAAGCCAGCTACGCCAAGTCTTGAATTTAAATCGTGACAGGCTATCTCGAATTCAGGGATCTCAATATTCAGGCATCGTATTTTTGAAAGTTTTAATACATAACCTTCTGAATATCCTCCGGCACCGTCTAATTTTGATATCTTTATTGCGTCTCTGGTCGAATAGCCGAGGTAATCAGTAATACCGGGATCAACGATAGTAACGGCAGCTCCTGTATCAAGAACAAAAGGTATGGGTGCTTCCAGCTTATCTGTGTTTTTGAAAGGGAGTTCAATGTCAGCAAAAAGCAGGCCGCCTCTTCTATCCAGCTTTAACATCTAGAATGTCCCACTTGGAAAAACCTAAAAAACCTTTTATTTCGCCGGTAAATCTAAAAGTGTGTGAAGCAAAGTTATGTCCCTTGGATTTTTGGGCAACATCCTTAAGCTCTAAGGCTGCAGAAAAAACCTTTGCCCGTATGAGTTCATTATTAGCGTCCATTTCCAAATCATACAGGGAAACCCACTGATCCGGATATTCAGTCTTGATCTGTTCCCATGTTAATTTCCTGTTCATGGATTGCCCCCGTGTTCCTTTATCTTAACAAAAATAACCGCCATATTCATTAAGTAAAAATTTCTCAATGGGAAATACCAGACGGAGCAAAGTTATACAAGTTATTTCAGATGCTTAAGGACAACTGAATTTCCTGGTACCATGCTTTAAAACTGAAACAGTTTGTATGTTGACAATGTTTATAAACAACCATATATAAATCAATACAATTTATAGCGAGGGGGTGCGCATGTCTTTGGAACAAATCATTTTTAATCATGACAAGGCTGATTTTGCGACGAGCGCGATCAATATACGCAAAAATATGGACATTGAAGGGGGCATTCCCCCGGAATGGGTTAAGGGCAATACTCTGGCCACGGAATCACCGGCAGCTTACGCCTTAGCGCCCATAAGCGGTAATGACGTAAAAATAATCGCTGTCTTTGATCCGAACGGGTTTGACGGGGACGTGGAAATTCAGGCGCTGAACGGCGGTATCCTGGGTGCCCTTAGCCCTGAAATGCTTTCAACCGGCAGTCCCAATCCCGATAATCCCGGCCTTGTTGATCTGGAATTTGTACTCTCCAACCATACAATGAAAAGCATATCCCTCCAGGACATACAGTGGCAGTGGCAATACCGTCCGTCCGGCGGAGGAGCGTGGACGGACCTGGAAACCACGAGCCACAGGATTTACGTTATTCTCGATTTGCCTGAAACACCCTGGATTAACGCCGCCAATAATAACCATAATCCGTGGACTGATGTTCTGGATGAAATCTGCCCCAAGGTATTGGGACAAAAAGATAAAAAATATACCGCTGCCAGGCTTTTAACAAGATTATATAACGAACTGGGAGTGCAGTATGATGTGGGCGAGGGTGACGGCATCGGAGGACAATCGGCTTATCTCAGCAGTGTCGGCAGCGACTGGGGTTTTGATCCGATAGATTTTATAAATAAGACTAATGGAGATACTGTAAACTGCAACGACTGTGCTACTGCCTATAATTCCTTTGCAAGTATTCTGGGCATAGAAGTTGAACAGATGTTCCACCAGACATTCGGCTATTTAAATAATGTTGTTCCCATCGGCAGGGGGGAGTGTAATCACCCGTTTTATCTGAGTGATGCTTTTAATCTGCACGATCCGATCGTGGGACCGGATGAAGTACACCCGGACAGGGCGTATTTCAAGAATCACGGTTATTGCAGGTACAATGATAAAAACTACGACCTGACAATGAAATCAGCGCAGGTGGCGCCGGATTCGTCTATTGCCGCCCTTATCCTGGTATGGCTGTTACTCTTTATACTGACCCTTGGTAAAATAGGGACGGAGTGGCTTACGTTTCATTTAAACAAGGCGAACGGATGGCTTATTGATATAGCCGAGTCTGATTACAGAGACGTGGTTATTGATATAAGTACGGAGCCTGAGACCAAGGATAAAAATGGTAATGCGTTTACCCATAATATTATTAATATTTCACTGGTACTATTATAGATATTATTAAGGAGTAAGTTTTATGAAGGAAAATATGGGATTATTCGGGCTTGATAAATTACCGGGCAAAGAGATGCCCTTAATAGCGGGTTTTAATATTGATCATTTAAGAAAAATATTTCCCGCCGTTAAAACAGTAAGAATAATTAACAGCAAAAACGAACTGGTGCAGTCCTGCTATTCACTGATGAATGAAAAATTTGAACAGATTGCAAGGCTTGATCTTATTGTCGCGCAAAAATCATGCGCCGAAGCGTACAAGGCCCTGTTCGCTACTTACGCGCTCAGTGAAGAGGATACCGCGCTTAAAGCGAATGATAAAATAAAGATCGGTGATTTATGCCTGCTGAGCGGAAACAGTAAACAGCCAAGGAGACTGGATTTTGTCCGTAATAATATCGCCGTTAAGATTGCCAATAAAAAACGCGGTAACCTTGATGTTGTTAAAATCGCCGGCATGATAGACGAAGTCCTTAAAAAAGAACCCGTGTTTGATTCCCTGGAGAAGAGTGAAAAGCTGCCGGTCATTGACAGGTTTGAAATGGAAAATAATAATTTAAAGTTTTCCGAAAAGACTTCTATAAACTATGAAGTAAAAAATCCCGAGGGCGGCAAAATGGAATACCTGTTTGAAAACCAGGGCGGGTCCGTTAACAGGGTTTCCGGAGATTCTGATGAATACTATTACAGGGCGGGTCACGAGAGAGGAACATACGATATTGTTCTGTACGCTATAAACCAGAGAAACCTTGTTGCAGGCAAAAGGATTTCACTGAGCATATTATGACCCGGTATTTTTTCCTCCGGTAAAATACTACGATAAGTGTTCAATAAAGTATTTTTTTAACCTCTGATGCTCGGATATAATTCCTTCCATCAAAAGTTCCAGTTTTGAAATTCCGCTTTCCTTGCACAGGATTTCAATGTCCCTTGCGGCCTCTGACAGAGCGCCGGCTTCAATAGTGGCCGCCCCGCCCTTGATGGCATGGGCGTTACGTCTTAATTCTTCAATTTGTTTTATGCCCTGTTGCGCGGAATCCTTCATTAAAGGGATCTGTTTTTCTATATTTTCAACCAGTTGCAAAATTACCTCTCTAACAAGAGCTTCGTCTCCGAACTCCTCTACCGCGCTCCGGTAGTTCACCGGGGGAGACAATGCTTCGGATGTTTCGGGAAGATCCCGTACCGGGGTTTTTACTCCTGGATCTGTTTCTCCGGTTTTTTTATTACCGGGATTTATCCACTCCATAATACCTTTGATCAGTTCTTTCCTTTTAATCGGCTTTGTAAGGGTCGCGTTAATGCCTGTCTCCCTGCACTTTTCCTTAACATGCGAATCGGCGTCTGCGGTTAAGGCTATAATAGGTACTTTGGTGGCGTAAGCTCCGCCCAGTTCCCTGATTTTTTGCGATGCTTCATAACCGTCCATGACAGGCATCTGTATATCCATAAGCACAAGATCAAAATCTTTTTCTTTACACTTTTCAACGGCGAGTTCCCCGTTTTCCACAACAGTTACGTTAAGGCCCGCTTTTTCCAGGTTCTGCCTGAAAATAAGCTGATTTGTAGGATAATCCTCTGCTATCAGGACATACTCTCCCGAAAAAGGTTTTGCATCATCCGGCAATTCCGGTTCATGCCCTGTGTCAGCTATTTGGTACGCTTTTTCAAATTTTAAGGAAAAGGAAAAAATACTTCCCTTTCCCAATTCGCTTTGAATGGTTATGCTTCCGCCCATCAGTTTAACCAATTGATGAGCTATGGTGGTGCCAAGACCTGTTCCGCCGTACTTTCGTGTTGTACTTTGATCAGCCTGCGTAAAGCTGTCAAATATCTTATCCTGCATATCCCTGGATATGCCTATACCTGTGTCGGCTACAGAAAAAAATAACGATTGATTTTTATCTTTGGATTCAATCAGGCTTATTTCAAGGTCTATTGAACCCTTATGGGTGAATTTGACCGCGTTACTTACAAGGTTAAGCAGTATCTGACGCAGCCTTACCGGATCACCTATGACTGTATCGTGAACATCGTCTGCTATTACCGATCTGAATACAATTCCCTTTTCCTTCATTTTCACAAAATACATGCTGATTATACTTTCCATTACTTCACTAAGCCTGAACGCCGTGTATTCCAGGGATATTTTGCCTGCTTCGATTTTAGCGTGGTCCAGTATTTCATTTATCAGCATTAAAAGATGTTCCGATTCCCTTAATATGGCCTGCGCGTGTTTATGGCACTCGTCGGGAGTATTTGTTTTAAGCATAATTTCCGTTAAACCTATTATACCGTTTAAAGGTGTCCTTACCTCGTGGCTTATATTGGCGAGAAACTCGCTTTTTGCCTTATTGGCGGATTCCGCGTTTTCTTTTGCCTGCTCAAGTAAAATCGCCTTTTTTCTTAATTCTTCAGTCCTGTTATCGACTAAAATCTCGGCGACATCCAAAAGCTTTTTATTTTCCACAAAAGCGTCCGCTAGTATATTGCTGGTTACCCATATGATCGCGAGACAAATAACAAGGGTGCCGTTATAGAGCATTATTATTGAGGAAAGAAATCCCAGGGATACCAGAATATCGTGGCTCGCCGTTATCGCGAACACAGCCTGTCCGGCCAGAAGAATTCCGATATTTTTGTCTTTTTTCTTCTCGATAAAAGCCCTTAAATATATATAAACCTGGTGATAAACCAGAAAAAGCCCCCACAAAAAACAAAGCGTCCTGATCTTTTGAAAAAGATAGAGATTAAGATTAAATGCCGAGTTGATAAATAATAACGAGAGTATTATCGCTACGGAACAACTGATTTTATTCAGTATCCTGTATTTCCTGTAAAAAGTCTGGGCAAAGAGGTGCGAAAAAAACGGACCGAATATCAATCCCAGGTAATGAAACGGAATAAGGATATCGGGCTTAAATATTTTGGTATATAAATCGTTTAAAATGCCGCTGAACGGATAGTACCCGAATACGGCAAGAC
>JAFGOL010000274.1 GCA_016926495.1 Oligoflexia bacterium | reverse complement strand
AGGATTTTGTTGTAATGGGTCGTGCCGTCTTGGGATGAGATTTTTTCCCGCCAAATTCCCTTGGCGGTTTCTTTACTTCCATGTTTTCGAAACTTAATTGTTTTTTCACCGACGTAAATAGATTATCACGCAGCAGCGCAAAGTCAACAAAAAAATGAATTATTTAAAAAATATTTTTATTAAATTACGTCGGTAATCCCTGTAAATAAGCAGCCAAATCCACCGGCCTACTTCAATCTAGGCCGGTAGACAGGCTGCTTATTTTTATGAGTCGATGCACACTTTTACGGCGGAGCTAAGTCATTTTTATATACATACGCGGCACAGCGCAGCAGCATCCATTAACGGATTTATAGCAAAATCAGGCTGAGTTTATTGATTTTTGTAGACATTTTTTTGACACCACGGTAGTTTGTATTGCAGATTCAATATCCGGGGTAATTTATGAAATATTTTTGTTTGTTAATTATAGCTTCGGGGTTTCTTTCCGGTAGTGCTTTTGGCGGTTTGCGCATGAACTGGTTGTCTAACGGTGTCCAGACCGATTCATGCGGCAGGATCATATATGATTCTGCCGGGAATTATGTATATAATGAAAGCCGCTACCTTTATGGTCAGCCTGCGTTGGGGTGTGAACGTGAATATACCGCGGGCACTGTTCAATATTCTGTAAAATATTTAAGCGATGAGATTGAAACCTGTATAGAAGGGAATGATAACATTTTTTTTGAAGAACATTTCAACAGTATTGCAAAATCAAGAAGCAGTATTTTTTTGAAATTTGTTTGCGACGAGTTGTTTAATGATATCATAAAGCTTGATAATATTGTCGGTGATGATTCTTCCTGCAGGCTTCAAATTCTTGATTCATACTCTGAATATTGCGAACTATAGCTGGTTTTGTCGTTACCCCTTGATGCCGCCTTGTTCTTCTGTTACGCTTTGATCATTAAGTTTGTATTTTCGCTCTGGTTTTTGCCCATGGTCGTAGTATTTAAAAAGAGGTATTTATGTCTTTATTCAGTATTATAGACAATATTTCAGCCGAAAATGAGCCTGTAAAACAATACGCGCCCGGAAGTGACGAAAGAAAAAAAGTAAAGGATGAGCTTCAAAGACAGCTTAAACAGCAGGTGGAGATCCCGGTAATAATAGGCGGAAAAGAGTATAAAACAGCAAGCACGACCGATATCCTTGCTCCCCATGATCTGAAAACCAGGCTCGGCGCTTTCCATAACAGCACTCCTGAAACCATTAACGAGGCAGTGGAAGCCGCCACGGAGGCGGCAGTAAAATGGTCTAAAACTGAATGGGAGGAAAGGGCTGCCATATTCTACAAGGCTGCGGAGCTTCTTTCCGGAAAATACAGGGATATAATTAACGCTGCGACCATGCTGGGGCAGAGTAAGAACGTTATGCAGGCGGAGATTGATTCGGCGTGCGAGATCATAGATTTCTGGCGTTTTAACGTATCATTTCTTGTTGAAATTTACAGGCAGCAGCCGCCCGTAAATCCCAAAGGTACATGGAACAAGCTGGAATACAGGCCCCTTGAAGGCTTTGTTTTCGCGATATCCCCGTTTAACTTTACGTCGATAGCCGCCAACCTTTCGTGCTCGCCTGTGCTGATGGGCAATGTATGCATATGGAAGCCCGCGAGTACCGCGGTGCTTTCGGCGTATTACCTTATGAAACTTTATAAGGAAGCGGGCCTGCCGGACGGCGTAATAAACATGATACCCGGCAGGGGCGCTGAAGTCGGTGATCTTGTATTCGAAAGAATGGAGCTTGCGGGCATACATTTTACGGGTTCCACTCCCACGTTTAACAGGATATGGAAAAAGATCGGCGAAAACCTTAACCGCAACCTTTACAGGAAATATCCCAGGGTGGTAGGTGAAACAGGCGGCAAGGGTTTTGTCTTTGCGTTTAACGATGTTGATATAGACGAGCTTTGTACGGCCCTTGTGCGGGGCGCCTTTGAATACCAGGGGCAGAAGTGCTCCGCCGCTTCGCGTGCGTACATACCTAAATCAATCGCGCGAAAGGTCACGGACAGGCTTGGCGACATGATTTCAAAAATCAGTGTCGGCGATGTGCTTGATTTCAGGAATTTCATGAATGCCGTAATAGATAAAAAGGCTTACGGAAAGATCGTGTCCCATATTGAAGAAGCAAGGCAGTCAAAAGACGCCGATATACTTATAGGCGGCACATACAGTGACGATAAGGGCTATTTTATTCATCCCACTGTCATTGAAGCCCGCAATCCCGTGTATAAATCAATGGTCGAGGAAATATTCGGTCCTGTTCTCACCGTGTATTTTTACGACGATGATTACGAGGAGAATGCCCTTAAGCTTGTGGATAAGTCCACCCCGTACGCGCTGACCGGCGCCGTGTTTTCAAAAGACAGGGAAAAGATCGGCAGGGCGTCGCGAATCCTGATCAACTCTGCCGGGAATTTTTATATCAACGACAAGCCCACCGGTGCCGTCGTGGGCCAGCAGCCGTTCGGCGGTTCAAGGGGGAGCGGTACCAATGACAAGGCGGGCAGCTACCTCAACCTTTTAAGATGGGTAAGTCCGAGGACGGTGAAGGAGAATTTCAATCCTCCCGCTGATTTTACCTATCCTTTCATGCTTGAAAGCTGAGGGAGTACGATGGGATTAGCCGGTGACGTTGTTATAATTATCACCTTTGCCTTTGTTTGTGCCGTAATAGCTCACAGGTTAAAACAGCCTCTTATTTTGGGTTATATAGTTGCGGGCATCCTTATAGGTCCGTATACCGGGGGCATTACCGTGTCGCAACCCGGTGATATAGAAAAACTGGCGGAGATAGGCGTTGCGCTTCTTCTTTTTGCCCTTGGACTCGAATTCTCGTTCAGCAGGCTAAGGCCGGTACGCAGGATTGCCCTTATTGGTACGCCGGTGCAGCTTGTCCTTACCATGTTACTGGGGTACTTCCTAGGCATATGGCTGAACATGGATTTTGTTTCCGCTGTCTGGCTTGGAGCGCTGATTTCGCTGTCCAGCACGATGATAATCCTTAAAACCCTTATGAACAGGGGATGGATGGGCACGCTTTCAAGCAAGGTAATGATCGGAATGCTGATAGTTCAGGACATCGCCGTTATTCCCATGATGGTAATACTGCCCATGATAAAAAACCCGGAAGGCGGATTCCATGTTTTGTACCTTGCTATAGTAAAGGCCCTTGTTTTTATTTTACTGATGATCTTCCTGGGAACAAAACTGCTTCCTTATATTTTAAGGTATGTTTCAAAATGGCAGTCAAGGGAGCTTTTTATACTTTCCGTTATAGTAATCGGTTTGGGAGTTGGGTATGTCACCCATGTTTTCGGCCTGTCCTTTGCGTTCGGGGCTTTTGTGGCCGGCATGGTGTTAAGCGAGTCCGACTACAGCTACCAGGCTTTGAGCGATATAATACCCCTGAGAGATTTATTCAGTCTGCTCTTTTTTACGTCTGTGGGCATGCTGCTTGATCCTGTCTTCCTGGTCGATAACTGGCAGACGGTACTTGTACTTGTTGCTGCGGTAATATCCGGTAAGGGAATTATTTTCGGCAGCCTGGCAAAAATTTTTAAATACGGAAACATTATTCCCATTGCGGTCGGGTTGGGCCTTGGCCAGATAGGCGAGCTTTCTTTTGTTCTCGCGCGGGTCGGTGTTTCAACGGGTTCCATAGACCGGTACCTGTATTCACTTGTTATAACGGCAGCGGTAATTACCATGTTTATAACTCCGCTGATGTCGGGACTGGCCGCGCCGGTTTATTCCCTGCGTAAAAGGTTTATGAAGGCAAATCCGTTTGAAACAATGAATATTCCCAAAACCGGGCTTTACGATCATGTCGTTATCGTGGGAGCAGGGCAGATTGGTTCGCATATAGCTGATTTACTGGGTCATCTGGAGATTAAATATATTTTTATAGACAATGATTACCGCCGGGTGGAAATATGCAGGAGTAACAAGTGCCCGCTTATCTACGGCAATGCCGTTTACGAGCCTGTGCTCGAGGCTGCGCGGCTTAAGTCTGCGAGGCTGCTTCTTATTACAACCCCGGTCATAGAGCACTCAAGGGTAATTGTAAGGCTGGCGCTGCAGCAGAACCGCGGCTTAAGCATAATAGCAAGGGCGGAAGGGCTGGAACAGGTAAAGGACCTTTATAACGAGGGTGTTTCAATGGTTGTGGAACCGGAGTTTGAGGCCGGCCTGGAATTTGCGATGCAGACCCTTTTAAATCTCAAATTCCCCGTGGCCCAGATCCAGAATTACAGCGATGTGCTGAGAAAGGAACTTTACGCGCCTCTTTACAGCGCTTATTCCGATTACCATGTAATTTCAAAACTTAAGCAGTCAAAGCATTCGATTCAGCTTAAATGGTACCTGGTCAATCCGGCAAGCTCCCTGGCGAACAGAACATTGCAGGAGCTTAATATACGTAAGGCATCCGGGGTTTCCGTTGTGAGCATAATCCGTAGTGACGAGCTTGTTACAAATCCTGACCCCGGATATAAATTCCAGGAAGGCGATCTGGTCGGTGTTATAGGTAATGCGTCCCAGTTTCTCTCTTTTGAAAGCCTTGTCGGTTCCTGACAGTGATTTTTAGTCAAAACTATGTCTAACCCTACCGTTGAGCCAAAAAAATGGCGAAGCCTTTGTCTGCAACCACCTGATATTACTGGAAGTATCTTTTGGCATGTTTCTTGTAAGCATGAATGACAAGAGGTATCGTTATGGCTGTAAACGGAGTTAAAAGCGGCAGGACCTATGATTCCGCCTATGTGGACAATCTGAGGAAATCTTATGAAGAGAGAATGAAGACAAGGGAGCAGCAGCACAGGGACAAGGTTGACTCATATAAAGAGAATACACAGGACAAGATAGTTGATCTTCAGAATCAGCAGGCAAAGGAAAGCAAGGACCAGCGTGATTTTTACGAAAGGCGCATGAGGGACCGTGAAAACCAGCACGAGGAAAGGTACGCGACCGTAAAGGAAAAGCTGCAAAAAGAGGCTAACGACGCCCGCACCGAATACATGAGGCGGCTGGAGCAGTCAAAGATAAAATATAACAGTGATCTGGACAGGGCTGTAAAGGGATATAATGACAGGTTAAGCGACCAGAAAGAGGCTTTCGAAAACACGGTGGCAGACAGGGACTATAATTATAAAAACACGTTAAGGGAAGAGCGTAACAACTATGACAGCCAGGTAAAAAAACTCAGGGGAGAGCACCATTCCAATATAGAAAACAGGGAGAGGGAATACCAGAATATAATCTCTGAAAATATCGAGAATGATCAGCGTGATTATGACAGGATGCTATACGCCCAGCAGCAAAAGTATGAAAATCTTGAAGCGCGCAGGAAAAGTGATCTTGAAAACCAGAAAACAAAATTTACCAGTGCCATCAGGGAAAACGAAGCGCTTTTTAACAGTAATATCGATGATATTTCAAGCCGCGCGGATATAGCCCGGGAGGATTATAAAAGGGAGGCAAACACGAGGATTGCCCAAAACGACGAAACCCTGGATAGCACGATCAATGATTTACAGGAAGAATACGGAAACAGGCTGACAGAGTCAAGCAACAAGTATGATTCGATGATAGCTGTGCAAAAAGGCAAGTCCGACAGGGACATATTTAACGAGCGCAAAAATAACAGGGAGAGGCTCGATAACCTTATCAACGCTTTCGAAGCCGAGCGCTCGGAAAATATTGATCGTAACCAGGCCATGATCGAACAGATGAAAAAAGGCAACCTTGAGGACCAGAACAAGATTACAAAAAGCCTGCACAACGAGATGGCAGGGCAGGCCCGGTATTTCAGCAATGAAATAGAGAAAACCAACAAGATGCACGAGGCAAAGAATGAATACATGGACAAGGAATATAAAAGCATTATCGAGGACGAAAGGTACACGTCGGATCAGAAATTAAAGATGCTTAAGCAGGATTTCAGTTCACAGCAAAGGGACATGCAGAAGATATACCTGGACAGGGTGTCAAATATAAACAAGGAGCACGCCGCCTCGGTGGTAAAAATACAGTCAGAGGCCGAATCCAAGATCAGGGAGGCGCAGGACAGGTTTTTTGAAATGCAGAAGCAGACCCAGCGAAAGCACGAGGAGGACCTGCGTGTTGAAAAGGACAAGTCGGCCGCCGCTTTAAAGGTAGAGAAGGAAAAGTCCGACGCCATCAGAAGGGAAATGGAACAACACACAAAGGACAGGCTTGAAGAGCAGAAGAATAATTTTGATCGAATGATAGCGCAGAACGAGGAAAAGTACGCATCGAGGATTGAATCCCTCAGGCTGGAGTTCAAGGACAAGCTGGAAAAAGTAAGACAGAGGAACATGGAGGAGAAAAAGAGGATGATGAACAGAATAGACGACTAAAGGCCGATCAGGACGCCGCTCAGCAGGTAGACGTTTAAGTCAATTCCCCGGTTTATCCCTAGGCTGGTCCTGAAGAATGTATTTTGCCGTATAAGGTAGCTCAGGGAGGAGCATATACCGGCCAGCATGGAAAGCTCCGAGCTTGACAGTTCAAGCCCGGTTTCAATGCCGCCGGTAAATTCCCATCTCTCCCTTTCGTACAGGGCATAGAGTATGGTCCCGCTTATTCCCTTTATGCTCTCCTCTTCCTTAAGGGTCAGGTTCAGTGCTCCGCCCACAATGATCTTTTCATTCTTGTTTAACAGCGAGATTTTAATTCCCATTCTGGGACTGTAGTCCCCGAGGACGATCCCTGCTTCGATGTCCGCGTACGGGACCGGGGCGGCAGATTTCATGGACAGAAAAATTAGAAATATTATTGGCGACATGGTTAAAGTTAAGCAAATACTTACCGATAAGTAAAGCGATGGAAGGGAAATATCAAAGATATTGCATGGATCTTAAACAGGAAATAGCAACACTGAAAGCCGAGATATCCAAAAAGGACAGGGCGATAAGGGACCTTGAGGAAAAATACAGGAAGCTCCTTGTAAACAAGTTCAGTGGAAAAAATGAACCCGCCAGATTGTCCGACCATTCCGGAAAGAGGGAAATCAAAAAGGTGTACATAGGGTTTATACCCCTCAGGGTAGTGCTCGCGTTGCTGCTTGTTGCCATGGCCGTTATATATGTTCTGGGTTACGCGCCCAGGAATGATTCATTAAGGGCATACATTACAAAGGGAATGGTATTGCCTCAAAGAGGCATTGCCTCGATCAGCAGCCTTTTTTATGATAGAAATTAGGTCTCATGGACCACATTCCGGTTTTAAAGGAAAAAGTAATTAACAACCTGTCTGTAAAGGACGGCGGGGTCTTTGTTGACTGTACCGCCGGAAGGGGCGGTCACCTTGGGGCTATCCTTGAGGCTGTTCGTAATATTACGGTGATAGGCATTGATCGTGATCCCCTTAACGCGGAGTACCTGCGGAAAAAATTTTCGCCGGAAAACGTAAAAATCGTTGATACCGACTATAAGAACGTGGACGATGTGCTGGCTTTTTTCAATATCAAAAAGGCCGACGGTTTTGTTTTTGATTTGGGTTTTTCAAGTGTTCACGTTGATAATCCCGAACGGGGTTTCAGCTTTACCCGTGAAGGTCCGCTTGACATGAGGTATGACACCAGGCAGGAACTCACCGCCGAAGCGGTTGTAAATGACTATACAGGGCACGATTTGGCAAAAATAATAAAAAATTACGGAGAAGAATCCTTTTACAGGGCGATCGTCCGTAATATAACGGAACAAAGAAAAAAAGGCAGGATTACGTCAACGCTGGAACTCAGGGATATCATACATAAATCCATTCCCGCAAGGGTAAGTAGACAACTCAAAATTGACCCTGCCACAAAAACATTTCAGGCTCTCAGGATTGAAGTGAACGGTGAGCTTGATTCCCTTGAAACCGGGGTTGAAAAGGCAATCGATCTCATGAATCCCGGGGGCAGGATATGCGTGATTTCTTTTCACAGCCTTGAAGACAGGATCGTTAAGAATATTTTTAAAAGGCACGTTGATCCCTGTGTCTGCCCCAAAGGCCTTGCGCGCTGCCTGTGCGGCATGGTCCCTGATCTCAGGTTCCCGGTAAAAAATCCGTTAATTGCGGACGATTTTGAAGTAAAATTGAATAACAGGGCAAGGAGCGCCAAGCTCAGGGTTGCCGAAAAAATACGCTGAACGGAGACACGCATTGCACGGAAAAAAACGCGTAATTGCATTCATACTTATTGTTATGTCGGGCCTGATCGGATACCTGTGGACCAGGCTCGAGGTTATCCGTTACGGTTATGAGTACCAGGACCTTGCTTCCATAAAGAAAAAACTTATAGAGGAAAACCGCAGGATAAGGCTGCAATACGCGAGGGAGCTTTCTCCCGAGAGGGTGGAGGCGTATGCCAGGGAGCGCCTGGGGCTTGACAAGCCCGTGGAAAAACAGTTCAGGTATCTTAAATAGGGAGTGAATTTTTTGAAGGATCTGACCTGTAAGAGGATCGCGATTGTATTTACCGTAATATTGATAATGCTTTTTGTATTAGTCGTCCAGGCATTCCGCCTGCAGGTACTGCCCTCTAAAAAAATAGCTGACCTCGCCGAACGCCAGTACAGGACCGAGATCAAGCTGTCGTCAAAACGCGGCGAGATCTATGATCGCAACAGGGAAGCACTGGCTACAACGGTTGAAGTAGATTCGCTTTACGCGTCGCCCAGGATGATACAGAACAAAAAAAAGATTGCCGAAATCCTGAGCAAAAAACTTGGTCTCAGGTACCTGAGGGTCTTGTCTTCCATCTCCAATAAAAAATATTTTGTCTGGATAAAAAGGCTTCTAACCGAGGCTGAAAGCGAAAAAATAAGGCCGCTT
>JAFGOL010000273.1 GCA_016926495.1 Oligoflexia bacterium | reverse complement strand
TATGAACGGGTACAGGAAATTGAAGACCCGGAACTGGCGACAAAAAGGACAAGGGCACTGTATAAGGCCAAAGGATACCCCGATGACTGGATAGAAAAGCGAATGCGGGGCATTGCAATCCGGGAAGAACTCACTGACGAATGGAAGAAAAGGGGTGTAAGCGAAGATACCGAGTTTGCAATACTTACTGCGGAAATATCCCAAGCTACCTTTGGAATGACACCATGTGAATATAAGGATTTTAAAGGGCTGAAAAGGGAAAACCTACGGGATCACATGACAGACTTGGAACAGATATTTTCCATGCTGGGAGAAGCAGCAACAACGGAAATCGCCAGAAACAAGGATACACAGGGTTTTACCGAAAATAAGACAGCAGCGCAGGAGGGCGGAACAGTTGCCGGAAACGCACGCAAAGAGCTTGAGCAAAGAACAGGAAAAAAAGTCATTACCCCTAAAAATTACCTGCCTGAAAGCAAGAAGAAAAAAGCTTTAAAATGATCAAATTGATTATAATAATGATTATTGCTCCTGCATTTTTTACAGCAGATAATTGCAGGGATTGGTTTAACAGCTTAAATATCAGACAAGACAGGGACTGCCTGACTAAATGCCTGACAGCGCCGGCAGGAATGGGAACTTTTACATGCACAAAACAATGCAGTGAATTTTGCGAAAGTAATGACAACGTCAAAAACCCGAGCAAGCAAGAAGTTATAAACTATATCGCAGAGCAATGCAGAAAAAAAGGACTTCCCGAACAGGTAGGACTTGCTATCGCATGGCTTGAAAACAGAATGAAACAATTTACAAATTCAAGACCAGCCTGTAACGAGAACAGAAGCAAAAACAACAAGCTCCTCTCTGCTGATTGGGGAATAATGCAGATCAATGATAAAAATCAAGAGCGACTGGAAATATAATATTGATGCCGGAATTGATATAGCAAAAAAAAGTTATACTGCTGCCTTAAGAAAAAACAGGAATGGACAAAACGAAGGCGACAGAGGTTCTAATAAATACGAAGAAAACTTAGCAAGAGCTACTTATTCGGGGTATAACGCAGGAACTGCTAATATACACAGGTATAGAACGGGGAGCGACAATAGGGATTATAATTTCTGGCAAATATATAAAAATACTCCATGGAAAGACAATTAACGGGGTGAACTTATGAAAATAATTAAATTTTTAACTGTTTCAGAGGGCTTAATAATAATTGCTGTAATCATTCTATCTCTCTTGATAGGCTACTCTATTCATAAACCAAAATCCCAAAACGCAAACATTACAGGCAAAGATAAAATAACCTATGCGAAAATTTCCCCTGAGCAAGCAATAAACAAGGTTTCTGATAAATATGATCTTGATAAGTCCATGCTTGAGTATAAAGGAACCAGTGAAGATAACGGTTTTTATATTATAAATCTATCCCCGGGCGAATCCCAGGGAGCTGCCGGAAGAACTTTTTATGTAAACCCGTCAACAGGTGAAACTAAGGATTAGCTTCCAGATATTTTTCAGTTATATTCTCAAACTCTGTAAGATAGTCCGTAAGCACCCCTGATATGCCATCTAAAAACTCGTATTCGCTGTCCGTATACTTCTTCAAAAGACTTTCCAGCATCCTTAAATTCCTTGATATTCGCTCATGAGCGTCTATAAAAGCGTTAATATCCGGTTTTTAGGCTCCCGTGATTTTTGTACTACTCCGCATAAACACCCCACCTGATTATTTTGCAGTTCCAGGCACTTGGGGGTAAAAACCGTGTACTAAATTTGTACTAACACACCCCAAAATACGGCAAAACAGAGCATAACAGAAAGCAACAGGCAACGAGACCTTACCGTAAATAATAATTAATCTGTTCTTTTTTCTTGCAGGATAATATAAGGAAAAACAAGATGAAACTAGCCATGTGCCAGGTAAACACTGTTGTGGGAGATCTTGAAAACAATGTTTCAGGGTTGCTGGATATTTATAATAAATATCAGAGTAAGGCCGATCTTCTGATCTTTCCTGAACTTTATATAACAGGTTATTCTCCCCTTGATATAGTAGAACGCGAGGACTTTGTCCAAAAGCAGTTGGACCTGATATATAAAAAACTTGTTCCTTCCATAAAATCCACTGCCGTAATATTCGGAGGCATAAGCAGGCATACTTCCAGCGGCAAGGGGCTTCATAATTCGGCTTACTTTGTATGTAACGGAGAGGTAAAGGCTATTGTCAACAAACAGTTGCTCCCCACATACAAACTCTTTGATGAAAGGCGGTATTTTGAACCGGCCCGCATGGATACCGGGGTTATTGTATACAAGGGTTCGCGCATCGGGCTTTCCATTTGCGAAGACATGTGGAGCGCCGGGTCGGGCACAAATAATTTATACGATAAAAACCCGGTTGACAATCTCTGCCAAAAGGGCGTTGACCTTTTGATCAACATTTCAGCGTCACCTTTTGATATTACAAAGGAGAAAAAACGCGAAGAGATCATAAAAACTTACATAGATAAATGGAAAGTTCCTTTTGCCATCGTAAATTACGTCGGCGCCAATGATTCCATTGTTTTTGACGGCAACAGCAGGCTTTATTCCGGTTCCGGCAAGGTTATTGCCTCGGCAGCTTCATTTAGGGAGGATATAGTAATAGGCGATATAAATTCAACACGGTACATAACGGAAGACGCCAAAAGCGATCTTGATAACATCCATAACGCCATTGTTCTGGGCATCAGGGATTACGTAAATAAAACAGGGCATAAAGGCGTCATTGTAGGCTCCAGCGGGGGCATAGACAGCGCTCTTTGCGCGGTACTGGCCGCCAGGGCCGTGGGTGAAAAAAATGTCACCTGTATAACCATGCCGAGCAAATATTCAAGCAGGGGCAGCGTTGAGCATAGTAAGAAACTATGCAAAAACCTGGGGGTGGAATTACTAACGGTACCCATCGAAGGTATTTTTGATCAGTTTTGTAATGATTATTCGGCTTTTACCGGGAACAAACCGGAAGGCCTGGCGCTGGAAAACATTCAACCCAGGCTCAGGGCCTTAATACTGATGGCCCATTCCAATATGTCCGACGGGAAAATTCTGATCGCGACCGGCAATAAGTCGGAGATAGCGGTCGGGTATTGTACCTTATACGGGGATACCTGCGGCGCGATAGCTCCTATCGGCGATCTATACAAGACACAGGTGTACGAGTTGGCAAAATATATAAATAGACCAGGCGAAATAATACCAAAGGAAATTATAGAGAAGGCCCCGAGCGCTGAATTAAGGTTTGAGCAGAAAGATTCAGACAGCCTGCCTGAATATGAAGTCCTTGACGCAATACTCAAACTCTACATAGACGAAAAAAAACCGGCCGGATTTATCGCCGGTAAGCTGAATTACGACGTTGAACTGGTAAACAGGGTAGCGCGCCTGGTATACGTAAACGAATTTAAAAGACGCCAGCTTCCACCGGTAATAAAGGTTTCTGATTTCAGTTTTGTCCTGGACAGAAGATATCCCGTTGTTCACAAATTCAGTTAACTCCGCATTTTTTTAATTTCGCCGCGGCCAACATAATCTTCACTATTATTTCTTTTTCTGATACTGCTGTAATGCCGCTTTAAAAACAGGCTCTATTATGATCCTGGTCATTGCGGAAAAATGCGGATTTACGGATTTACATATTTTTTTCACGGGTTTGCGGTTTAAAAGCAAATCCCTGAATATTGCCCTTGAAGACGAATACCTGTTTTTAGGCAAGGGGGGTTTTTCGTCGTAATCAATCATTGAGACTTTAAAAAAATTATTCAAAAGCTCTTCAACCTTATTTATAAAAATATTCTTGGGCTTTATTTTTAAAAATTGGGAAAACATGGACTTATAAATATCCCTGCATTGCCTTTGCGACAATGAAGAAGCCGAATAGACATAGTACTCTTCCATAAAGTTAACGAAGCCGGTCCTGTACTCTTCAGCGTCACCCTCGCTGTAGCCATTGTGCGTGTTTTTATATTTCAGCACCGCAAGCCCGACGCAATTATCGCCGGCCGGATTATTAAAAACCGGTATATCCCTGAATGTTGCAAGACAGGTACAGGTACTGCCGCCCTTTAAGCCATACACGCCCGTTATTCTTTTACAGGCGGCTTCGTAATCAGCGACTTTTTCCGCGTAAAGCGGGGCTGAAATAACCGTAAGAAACAGCAACAGGCCGGTCATTTTACTCAGCATTTTTAAAAATAATCCCGTTTAAGAATATTCATCGGATACCCCTGCTTTTTTTACTATTTTACACGACCCGAATACGCGTGTCTTTTCTTAATATAAATTTTGTATATATTACGTTGACATTAAGGGCGTATTTGCGATACAGAGTACTTATACAAAGGGAGATAATATAATCAATGAAATATCTATTACTGATTCTCATGCTTTTTTCTTCAGCCAGTATGTTCGGACAAGCCAGATTAGAAGACCCTGCCGACCCGTCAAATCGTAATTACATCTGTGATGAGGACAATAAACTCACTTTTGAAGAAAAACAACAGGTAAAACAACTGGTGTGTAAATTCAATGTCTTTAATAAAGACTTTATTGCGAAGCTTGATTTTAACCAGTTCAAAAATTTGAAAAGCCTTACAATCAGGCCGGAGACAAAAGAACCCGGGTTATACCATTTCATAAAAGTTAATATAAGGCTCCATAACCTTAACAATTTAAACTACCTGCAAGATCTTACATTAATCTCGGTCCATCTGGGCAACGCTTACGGAATAGGAAAGTTGGCAAAAAGCCTGAAACGGCTTGATGTAAGTTATAACAGCATTGAAAACCTGCGTGGTATACAAAAGTTATATTTTCTTGAAGAACTCAATATTTCCTATAACTTATTGTCAGATTTAAACGGTATTGAAGAACTGGCTGAATTAAGATACCTGGACGTCAGCGGAAACCTTATCAAAAACCCGGGTGAAATAACAAAATGCGGTAAGCTGGAAACGCTTATCGCAAAAAACTGCGAGCTTGCGAGCCTGCAAGAACTTGCTCCGCCCGCTTCACCCGGAGAAGCACCGCTTAAAAATCTTAAGGTACTCGATGTAAGCACGAATGAAATCGAGGAACTGACTCCTGTCTCAAGTTTCGGAAATCTTCGCCAGTTATATATTAACGACAACCTCTTAATAACACTTGAAGGTCTGGCTAACCCGCAGCTTAGAATAATCGAAGCAAATAACAACCGCATAAGCAGCGTCGCAGGACTGCTGAACGCAAACCTGAACAACCTTGCCGTCCTCAGGCTGCGCCGAAATTATATTATTGATACAGGAGAACTTTTTTATTATTTGAATCTGAAAGAACTTGATTTGGGCTCCAATCAACTTACAAATTTTACAATACCGCCTTACAGCGAGTTCGCCGAAAGACTCGGGGGCGCCAGGCTTGAAACCCTGAAACTCAATAATAACTACCTGCGCGAAATACCCGAAGAAATATGTGATTATTACGAAACCCTGCTTTATTTTTATATTTTTGAAAATCAGGAAATATGGCTCAGTAAAAATTCGTGCTTACTTGGGCCTGCGATGTCCCGATTTAATTTTGAAAATGAAAAAGACATCACAATTTACGACCCCGAACTGGAATCGAACGAAAAGGAAGATCAATCAATCAGAGATCGCTTTCAGGGCTGGGTAAAGGACCTTTTCCACAGCAGGATAGAAATTCCAAAGTGAAAAAAACGGAATTATTTTTGGAGCGATAAACGGCGTCTTTGTAACCCGTTGTTATTTTTATCCTTTTGGACAACAGGAAGACATTTCGAAGACAGTTCCAATCAATATTTTATCTAACCTCTAGGGTTAATTCCGAGTGAAAGTTTAACTTCTTCAATGTATCCACCAATATCATAATCTGTTACCGACTTTGCAGGATTCTTTGCAAAATACTTTTCTAAAGCATCTTTAGCAGATTCCTCACCTAACCAAGGGTCACCTTCTACTTCAACAATACTACCTATATAGTGGTCAATAACCCAGACACGAAATATACTTGTCTCTTTTGTTCTGTCTCACATTATTTCATGCAGAAAGTTGATGAAATTCTTACATTCCTTTGACTAATGTTTTTTGTTGTGTAAAGTTTATAAATAATTTTCATTCGTATTGATTATTTTACGGGGAGAAGCTTTGTCCTCTCCCCGTTTCTTGAAATAATCAGATAAAAAAATTCCAATAATTTCAATGCGTTTACAATAAGAGAAATTATCGCTGTTATAAGTTTTAAGAAGTTTACATTGAACAGTTCCTGGTTTACCCTTGATATTTCCCCGGCAGAAATGCTTTTGCCTATCAGGCTCTTGGAAAGCATGCTTAAATTGCGGGTTGATAAACCGGATAAAAACAACATGGCTAAGTCCTTCTCTATTCGACCGTCTGTCCTTTCATATTTCTTAACCAGTTTTGACTTAAATTCACCTTTACGATCACGAGGAACTTCTACTTTTATTTTTCCTACATTCTTAACTGTGTAATTTTTTACATAGCTACCGTTCCTGTAGTTGGGATCTTCTTCCTGCTCTCGTACGTATTTCTCTCTACCGAGAAATACTATTGATTTAGCGATAACTTGCAACATAGGGTACACCTCCTTTACTATCATATTGATAGTTTTGTTTTTTGGTCCCCGATAGGCACGCAAAAGCGGCCAGAGATCGGCACCTAAAAGCGGCCATATAAAAAATACAAAAAGGTAAAATTGTCAAAG
>JAFGOL010000272.1 GCA_016926495.1 Oligoflexia bacterium | reverse complement strand
CCTCTTTAGACTTTTTATTGCCTTTTAGGAGGTTTTGCCACCTTAATTTTTACTCAACTTTTGTCCGAATTTTTC
Organism: Oligoflexia bacterium; assembly: GCA_016926495.1. GTDB lineage: Bacteria > Bdellovibrionota > JAFGOL01 > JAFGOL01 > JAFGOL01 > JAFGOL01. Next base: position 5,415 of record JAFGOL010000272.1, on the reverse strand, counting down.
AACCAATTATAGGGAATATATAATTATTTATCATGGAAATTGAAAGTATAAAAAAACAAATAGTGGAAGTACTGCTTCCTTTAAAACCCCTGAAAATTATTTTATTCGGTTCTTATGCTTACGGTACTCCCGGTTTAAACAGTGATCTGGATTTATATATAGTTACCAATGACGCGTTTATTCCGTCGTCTTTTTCCGAAAAAAACAGGATAAGATTAAAAATAGCAAAAAAATTATATTCCGTTATGGAGCAGGTATCGCTGGATTTAATTGTTCATACAAAAGGCATGTACGCTAAATTTCTGGAATCTGACAGCATGTTTTCCAGGACGGTAATAAATAAGGGAATTGTTTTATATGAAGAAAGTGACAACTGAATGGCTGGCTTTGGCTCAAACTGATTTGGACGCCGCTCAACTTATGCTGCAATAAGAGCATTTAACTAATATAGTTGCGTTTCACGCGCAACAGGCTGTTGAAAAGGTTTTAAAAGCGGTCTTGGAAGAAAAAAATATCGAGATACTGAAAGTTCATAATCTTGTTAAGATATACCATACGATTAAACCTCTGATTTCAATTAACATTGACGAGGATATGTTAATAACCCTGAGTGGTCTTTATACAGATTCCAGGTATCCGGGAGACTTTGGCGTTTTGCCTGACGGTAAGCCAGGTACTGATGAAGCTGAAGAATTTTATAATTTTGCAAAAAAACTGCTGAAAGATATTAAAAAAATTCTTAAATGAAGGGTGCTGAAACTCCTGTCCTGACCCGCCCGCCCGTTTTTGCTTGATTTTTTGCCATGCATTTGTAACAATAGTTACTATATGGAAACTAAACTTACTATATGGTAAGTTAACTTACTGATCAAAAAGGGGGCGGGGCAATGATATTGACTAAATCGCTTGATTCGGTACTGGGGCAGGCATCCAAGGTCGGCATATTGAGATTCATGATAAATACCAATGCCGAAATGAACGGAACGGAAATTGCCGGTACCGTGGACCTGTCGCATGTTAAGTGCAATACAGCTCTTCAGGAATTAAGCAGGCACGGGCTTATTGTCTTTCGTAAAGTGGGCAAATCAAACCTGTACAGGTTGCGGAAAGAGCATATACTTTACACGGATATACTGAGACCCCTGTTTGACAGGGAGGCGAACCTGTTTCACGTTTTGTCCGGTATTATAATCAAATCGTTTAACGGGGCAAGGCCGGTAACCCTTGCCGTGTTTGGAAGTAATGTTAAAGGAACGGCTTTGCCTGACAGCGATATTGATCTTTTGGTTATTATTCCTGATTCAATGCCGTTATCAACCGCCGTAAAGGCGCTGGAAAAGGCGGAAGAAACTGTAAGTGATAAATTCGGCAACCAGTTGTCGCCGTTAATTGTTAAGCAGGGTGAATTCAGGAAACAGTATAAAAGGAAAAACAGTTTGTACAGTGAGATAATAAAAAGCAATAAAATAATATACGGTAAAACCGTGGCTGAGATATTATGACAAAGAAAATACCTACTGCCGAAGTTGAAAGGTCAAAGTATGTAAATTATCTGCATAAGGCAATTGAGTTTCGTGAAGCAATGGAGTATGGTATGCATGTCAGGAACTGGAATGTCGCCTCCCTGACAGCCATACACCTGGCATTTCCGCCAATGATGCTGTTTTGGTTTTTCATCACGGCGTGAGGAGTATAAGCAGGAACCACAATGACGCTGTAACACTTTTGCGTACTCTCATGCAGGGAGACAGGGTAAAAACAGCAGCTAATCACCTCTCAAAGCTTATTTATTCCAAAAACATGATTGAGTATGAAGCCAGGCTTTTTAAACAGGATGAAGCATTTGCGCTGGTTAATCATGCTGCCAAGTTCATGGAATGGGCACGGTCCGTTTTACCTGATATGGCGTCTTGATTTCAGTACCCCTGCCTGACGCACCCGCCCGTTTTTGCTTGATTTTTCTGCCGAGTGTTTGTAATAATATGTTAAAGGATGTCGCTGTATAGAGGTAAGGCAAATGAAGAATAAAGTAATAAGTTATAAGATTCCGGTAATGTTGATAAAAAGAAAGAAGGAGCTGGTTGAGGCCCACATGCCTTCAATTGACACGGTTACGCAGGGTAAGAATGCGCGGGATGCTCTCAGAATGGCCAAGGAAGCCGCTGATATTTTTTTTGAAGAGGCTGTCGAGAATGATACATTAAACGAATTATTATTGCATTACGGTTGGCAGAAAGCCGGTTCAAGGAATGAATTAAAGGAGCCACAGACAATCGGTACTACAAAATTTGTGGAAATCAAAATTCCTAAAGCCGCTTAATGATGGTCAGGCTTCCCAAAAAAAAATAAGCGGCAAACAGTTTGGAAAGATTCTTGAAAAGCACTGATGGGTTCATAAACGGACAAAAGGTTCGCACATGGTTTATGTGAAAAAAGGAGTGCTTTATAATTGTTCTGTTCCCGATCATAAGGAACTCTCCATAGGCACCTTGTTGAATCTGCTAAAAAAAAGTAACCTGACAATTGAAGATTTGGTTAAAACAAAATGAAAGTTTTTAACCCTCCTGCCTGACCCGCCCGTTGTCCTGTGTGACCAAAAAGGAGCTGATTCCCGAAAAGTCTTGGCCAATCGGGAATTGACAAGCGGCATTAATTACTATATCCTGTATACATGTGTACAGGATATAGTAACGATGTTGAGTCCAGAATTGCCCTGCTAATTCGCTCAGGGGAGGTAATTTTTCACACCCGTGATTTGGCAATACTATGGAATATTAATATTTCCAATACGTTATATACAACTATAAAAAGGTACTGCCAAAAAAAAATATTATTCAGGGTCCATAAGGGCATGTACTCTGTAATGCCGCTCGAAAAACTGGATCCCTTGTTGCTGGGTTTAAAGGTGCTGCACAAATATTCGTATGTAAGTACTGAAACAGTTTTATTTAATGAGGGTTTGATATCTCAACCAAGTCCGTACATTACGCTGGTTAGCGATAAATCGTATTCTTTCAGGGCATACAAACATTTATACCGTTGCAGGCAACTTAGGGATGAATTTCTTTTTCAGGATGCCGGGATTTTGAAAAGGAACGGCATTATGATTGCCACGCCTGAAAGAGCGGTTGCCGATTTGTTGTATTTTAACCCTAAAGCTGTTATAGACGGTTATAAGATCATTGACTGGAAAAAGGTTAACAGGCTGGGCAGGGAGATAGGATACAATGCTGACCGCCAACAGGGATGACTCCATACACAAGGCGTGGCTGCTTAGAATACTCATGCATGTCGCGGATGATGTTTTTTTAATGGAAAAACTGCGCTTTAAAGGCGGTACCTGCGCTGCCATGAGGGGTATTATTGACAGGTTTTCCGTTGATTTGGATTTTGATATAGTGGCTCCGAATGAGGAATTTAAACAGATATCCCTGCGTTTGGAAGCTGCTTTTAAAACCCTTGATCTTAAAATAAAAGACAAAAACGATACTATCCCCCAATATTTTTTAAGGTATAAAACAGACCCCGGCAAACGGTGTACTATAAAAATAGACATGCAGCATCCGGTCCCGGTATCCAATCAGTATGAAAAAATAAGATTTACCGATATTGACAGGATTATTCCGTGCCAGACGGTTGAAACCATGTTCGCGAATAAACTGGTAGCCGTGCTTGACCGTTATGAAAAGCAGGGCGGTGTAGCAGCCAGGGATATTTATGATGTCCATTCGTTTTTTTTAAAAGGCTGCGGTTATTCAAATAATGTTATTATTGAAAGAACAAATCAACCGCTGTTGTGCTTTTTTAAAGATTTGAAATTGTTTATAGAGCAAAAAGTAACCGGTACGGTGATTGAGCAGGATTTGAATTTATTGTTACCGCCGGACAGGTTTAAACAGATAAAAAAAACCCTGAAGAACGAGGTTATTGTTATGATTAATGATGAAATCCAAAGGCTGGAGCAATAATCTCCAAAAAGTCTTGACCATTTATAAAGCAAAGAGGATAACGGTTGAAATGAGTAGAAGCGAAGTTATTACTGTAGATTGCGCGGGCGGTACTTACAAAAAACACGAATCAGCTTATGTTGATGAAGGTACTGTAATTGGGAAAGACACCTCAATATGGCACTTCAGCCACGTTATGAGCGGCGCAAAAATAGGTGAAAAATGTGTGCTTGGCCAGAACGTAAATGTTGGCAGCAAGGCAGTACTTGGCAACAACATTAAAGTACAAAACAATGTTTCAATATACGACAGGGTGATCATTGAGGATGATGTATTTTGCGGTCCCTCAATGGTTTTTACCAACGTTATAAATCCGAGGTCGCATGTAAGCAGAAAAAGCGAATACAAGGAAACACTGGTAAAAAAAGGTGCTTCCATTGGTGCTAATGCCACAATAGTATGCGGAGTTACTATTGGAAAATATGCTTTTATTGGCGCCGGTTCCGTAGTAACTAAGGATGTTCCTGATCACGCCCTGTTTGTTGGTGTGCCGGCAAAATTTCACGCGTGGATCTGTGCCTGTGGCGAAAAACTTGATGACACGCTTGCATGCAAAACATGCGGGAGCGAATATAAGCTAAAAGAAGGTAAACTTTATGCACAAAAGTAAACTTGTGGATTTGATAAAAAACAAAGAGGCTAAAGTAGGGGTAATCGGTTTAGGCTATGTGGGGCTTCCCCTCGCTGTGCAGACAGCAAAAGGCGGTTTTTCTGTAACAGGATTTGATGTGCAAAAAACCAAGGTTGATATGGTTAATAATGGTCAGAATTATATTGGTGACGTTGTTGGCGAAGACCTTTCACAAATGGTAAAGGGAAAAAAACTTGATGCCACAACTGATTATTCAAAAATAAACCAGTGTGACGTTGTTATAATATGCGTGCCTACTCCTCTTGATAAATACATGCAGCCTGATGTTACATATATTGAATGCTCAGCAAAAGAGGTTGCAAAATATCGTAAAAAACCGTCTTTTGTTGTTCTGGAATCTACAACATATCCTGGTACAACAGAAGAGGTATTAAAACCAATTCTTGAGGCTGATGGCTCAAAACTTGGTCAGGATCTTTTTATTGCGTTCTCTCCTGAAAGGGTTGATCCCGGTAATGAAAAATATAAAACACATAATACCCCAAAGGTAGTAGGTGGCTGTACAAAGGCATGTAATGAAATTGGGGAGCTTTTTTATAGCTCTATACTTACAGGCGGAGTACATACGGTGTCATCTCCCAAAATTGCGGAAATGGAAAAGCTTCTTGAAAATATATTCAGGCTGACAAATATTGGTCTTGTAAATGAACTTACTATGCTGTGTGACAGAATGAACATAGATATGTGGGAAGTTATAGAAGCGGCAAAAACAAAACCTTACGGCTTTATGGCTTTTTATCCTGGCCCGGGCGTTGG
>JAFGOL010000271.1 GCA_016926495.1 Oligoflexia bacterium | reverse complement strand
CTGTACACAAGGAAAAACAAATTTTATCTGAATTAACAAGTTTTAGTTGGATTAGGTATTAAGAAATTTGATATGGGAATAGTATGAAAAGATGGTTTACCTGGGGATAAAAACAGCGGAAATTATTCATAACCTGAAGAATCCCCTGATGATAATATAGAAATAGATATTCGTCTGAGTCCCGATATTCCACACATTCATGTGAATCGGAGCCCGGCAGGGGCACAAGCTTTGCTGTTCTTCTTCCCGTCAGGTAGCCGGCGCCGGCTATTCAAAGACAACGGTCTTGTTTTTATATTTTATTATCTTATGCTCAATGTGAAGCTCGACCGCGTTGGCCAGGGTGATTTTTTCGATGTTCCTTCCTTTTTTTTTCAGGTCTTCTATGCTGTCCTTGGTCCCGGCCCTTTCCACCATCTGGGAAATAATGGGTCCCTCGTCTATTTCGGCGCTTACGTAGTGGGCCGTGGCGCCTATAAGTTTTACACCCCTGTTATATGCCTGCCTGTACGGGCTTGCTCCCTTGAACGAGGGTAAAAAGCTGTGATGAATGTTTATAATGTCATTACGGTACGCGGACAGAAAATTTTCGGAAAGTATCTGCATGTACCTTGCGAGGACCAGGAAATCCGTTTTGTCCTTTACTATTTCGAGTAGTTGTTTTTCAATTTTTTCCCTGCCGGACTGTTCCGCGGGAACGTAAAAAAAATCCGCCCCCAGGTTTTTTACAAGCCCGGAATGTACGTCGTGGTTGCTTATCACAAAGGGTATATCAACGGTTATTTCCCCGTTTTTCCACCTGTACAGAAGATCAACGAGGCAGTGGTTTTCCTTTGAAACCAGCAGGCCCATTCTCATTCTGCGGGACCTGTAATGGATTTCCCATTCGGCGTTCAAATCTTTTGCCAGAACGGAAAATTTGCGTTCTATGTCGCCGCCCTTGATAAGCGAAGGATCAAAGGAAAATTCAAAACGCATAAAAAACCAGGGATCATCATCAACAGTGGAATGCTGGTCGGATTTTATTATGTTAGCCCCGAGCCCGTGTATAAAACCCGCAACTTTTGCTATTATTCCCGTTTTATCGGGACATTGCATAAGTAAAATAGCTGATTCCAATCAGTTACCCTCTTTATGAAAAATTGTACCCCACCTTGTCTGTAATATCAACAGGATAGCTTCTGAGTCAATACCCCGGCCGCGTATCTTTGGTATTGTCTTTAATACTGTCAAGTTTTAAAAAGGATCTGCCGATAAGTTACGTGGAAAATAAAATTACGGGAGCCGTAATCGTGGCATTTATTATTGTCGTATACGTACTGAGTTCGTTTCTCTCTTATCCCGTCAGGGGCTTTTACAAACTTGATCAAATACCGAAGGTAATATCGGAAAAAGCGGAGTCGGTTTTCAGAATGGCGATTGTACAGAAGAAATTTAATTTCCGGCGCGGGAAGGAAGGTAAAATACACTTTTCGACTTACGTTTACAGCGATGATTTGCAATATGCCGGAATGTCGGAGAACGAAGACGCTTTAGGTCTGGTTGACGGTTTTTGCAAAAATGTTGATATGGCAAATGAAAACGATTTCAGGGACATTATATACAATAAATTTAATTTTAAAGTCAAAAATAAAACAGTGAATATTTTTGATAAGTTCAACAACTTTCAGAAGATGCTTTCAAAAACCGAGATAGAAAATTGCTGCCGGAAGCTGGCAAATAATACAAATAAGGAAAGCTGTGACGCGTATTGGGCATTGGGAGCGGTTACGGCTTTTTCGGCGGTAGACACCCATACTGTCGTAACCGCAAAGCACTTCCTGTTTCCGGAATACGGCAAAAAAAATAATAACGGAGCGAAGGATGGGGCCGAAGAACAGGAAATCAGGCAGTTGTTTCCGGGTGAAGATAATACGGCGCTGATTATTCTCAAAAAGCGACATGACAGGCAGGAATATAATGTTGTTTTCGATACCCGCAGTCAACGGGACAGGATCAAAGGAATATTTTTCTATGAGGAAGGTTACTTTTCCATCTACAATTTTGACGTTTTCAGCCAGGGCAAATCGTCTATGGTGGAAGATCGAAAATATTATGAAGAAATGGAAAAAATCAGGATCTTCGGAAGGGAAAGGGAAACCGAATTAATAATCTCCACGATGAAGGACATTATGTTTATTAACCTGAATAAGGACATTGTGCCCGAAAAAGATGTTTTGACGGCAAAAAACGCTAAGTTTGATTTTTCAGTAAAAGATCCCCGCGTCGAAACCGAAGTGTATTCGCTGGGTTTTCCGATGGAGACCAAAAGGTACAGCGAGATAAGCCCGGGCGGTATAATAATTGAACGGTATAGTGACGGTATAGGAATGTTTGCTTCATCTGGAAAAGTAAAAGCTCTCAGAACCGCGTACACCTCCAGGAAAGGTCTGATGGATAATCTTGATCCTTATGTCATGATGTCAACGATTGACGGCGATGCCGGTATGAGCGGCGCTCCCATATTTGATAAGGACGGCAATTTAATATCGTTACTTGTAAGTGTCTGGGGCGGAAAAGGCACCCCGACACTTTTCACCCAGGGGCTTTCAAGTCAAAGCCTGTTCTACTTTCTTTCAAAGTATGAGAAACTTGTCAAAGGTATCGATAGTAAAAAGGTAAAGGATCACATGGAGTAATCCGCTGAATCTTTGCTGCCGCAAGCTTCAGCGTGTAACACCATGTAATAGTTTGGACAAATTAAACAATACAAGGGATTGTCGTTAAAAGCTGCGGAAAAAATGGGAATGTCTGTATTGACGTGGCGGATAACGGTGCCGGCATAGAAGACCGGATAATTAACAAGATTTTTAATTCATTTTTCACAACAAAGGAAACTCCATGGATGGCAGTATCGAAGTAAATTCAAAACCGGGGGTTGGCACTACGTTTACGGTTATGCTGAAGGCGGAGAACTGATTTTACGTGGAAATTCCGAATTCCGTGCTTTTTTCGAATAACGAGACGGATATATCAATGCCGTTTATCCTGTAAAGGTTT
>JAFGOL010000270.1 GCA_016926495.1 Oligoflexia bacterium | reverse complement strand
CGATGAATTAATTGAGTCAGATAAGGGAAAGGAAAAGCAAGCTTATTCCACAACTTATTTTATAGGGGAGCCGGCGTGGGTTAAATTTAAATATAATGAACTGAAGATTAGATTATTATCAAAAAAAAGTTGCAACAATAGTGCGCCTGAAATTTGGTCTACATAAATTTTTTGAGGCCGTAGTAGAGCCTGAACATCCCGGCTGTTAACGCGAGTATGGGGAGTATTATAACAAAAAGATTATAGCCGAGATACCTGTCTATTTTTAATCCTATGTATGAAAATACAGCCACGCCTATCCCAAGCTCAAGTCCTAAAACCAACGCTACGCCGTAAGCTGAGTTTTTCACGTCATTAACCCATTCTGCCGGACATTTGCTCGCCGCCCATCAGATGGAAATGTACATGAAACACAGTCTGGCAGGCATGACGTCCGTAATTCACAACAACCCTGTAACCGCTGTCAAGAAAGCCCTGCTCCTTTGCAATCTGCTTTGTCGCATTGTAAATTTTATTCAACGTATCATCACTTCCCAGATCCGTAACATTGGCAATATGCTTTTTGGGTACTATAAGAATATGTTGCTCCGTCTGAGGATTGATGTCCCGAAAGGCGATGAGGTTGTTGTCTTCAAAAACAATGTCGGAGCTTATTTCCTTTTTGATTATTTTACAAAAAATACAATCTTCCATTTTTTAATCCCCCTCTCTCAGCCTCTCTATTTCCGCACCAAGGCTCAAGAGTTTTTCGTCAATCCTTTCATAACCCCTGTCAATATGATAAACCCTGTGCACCTCCGTCTGACCGTCGGCAACAAGGCCCGCAATGACCAATGAGGCAGACGCCCTTAAGTCTGTTGCCATTACGGGAGCACCTTTTAGCTTGCGATTACCCAGTACAGTTGCGACCGTACCGCTGAGCTTGACCCTTGCCCCCAGACGCATAAGCTCCCCCACATGAATATACCTGTTTTTGAAAATCTGCTCATCTATCGTAGAAATTCCGTCGGCAATGCACATGTATGACATCCACTGCGCCTGGAGATCCGTGGGGAATCCTGGATAAGGAGCCGTTATTATATCCACAGGTTTAATGCTTTTGACTGAACCTGCGTCTACAGTAAAATGATTATCACCCACATCAACCTTAACACCGCTTTCCCTGAGATTATAAATCAGGATTTCAAGGTGTCCGGGTATCGCGTTTGTTATTCTGACTTTACCTCCTGTAGCAGCGGCAGCTATCGCATACGTGCCTGCCTCAATCCTGTCAGGAATAACCGGTATCGGATCACCGGTCCCGGGCAACGTATCACTGTCTGCTCCGTCTATAATAAGATTCTCGGTACCAAGCCCGTGAATTTTGGCTCCCATTTTATTGAGCATGTGGCCGGTTTCGACTGTTTCCGGTTCTGTTGACACATTTTTAAGCACCGTGGTCCCCTTTGCCAGCACTGCTGTCATCATTGCAGCCTGTGTAGCCCCCACGCTTACAAAAGGAAAAACAATCTCACTGCCTTTAAGCTTTTTGCATTTAACAACAAAATTTCCGTCCGAAACATCAATATCAGCCCCCAGCTTGCGCATGATCATCTCGTGAAGATCAACGGGCCTTGCGCCTATGGCGCAGCCGCCCGGCATTGAAACCGTAACATGCCCGTAACGGGCCAGAAGCGGCCCCATTACCAGAATGGACGACCTCATTTTCCTTACAAGATCATAGGGCGCCACGCAGTGCGCCGTATCCTTGAATTCTATGTTTGCCGATATCGAGTTATTTTCCCTGATCATCCTCACGTTCCCGCCAAGCTCCACAAGCAGTTTCAGTGTAAAATCTATATCACTGAGGCGGGGAAGGTTTGTTATCTGCACGAATTTTTTCGAAAGTATCGAGGCTACCAGCATCGGAAGCGCGGCATTTTTTGATCCGCTGACTGCAACCGTTCCGTCCAGCACTGCAGGACCTTTTATCAACAGGTAATCCATTATTCAAACACCTTCATAAGCTTGGTATAAATATTGTCAAAACCACCGTTAGACATTATAAGTATCACATCACCCGGCGCTGAAGAAAATCCCAGATGTTCCACTATCGAATCAACGTCATCAAAATAGTCCGCTTCTATTCCCTTCACTTTTAGTATGCCGCAAACCTTTTCCGGATCAAAGCGCTTGTCCGGGGTCAGTCTTTCAGGCTGATGTACGGGAGCAAGCAGTACTTTTTCGGCCCTGCCGAGTGCCTCTATCATTTCAGCCTGAAGTATGTTTGATCTGGACGTAGCGGAACGCGGCTCAAAAACACACCAGACCCTCCGGGGGTAATACCATTCCCTGACAGCTTCTATAGAATACGCCACGGCAGTGGGATGATGCGCGAAATCGTCTATAATTATCCTGCCGCCCGAAACGCCGAAGATTTCCTGCCTTCTTTTCACACCCCTGAAAGACGACATCGAATGCTTTACCTTGGATATATCAAGATCAAGTTCTCCGGCAAGGGCTATTACGGCAAGGGCATTGAGAACATTCTGCCTGCCCGGGATATGCATAGCAAAGTCATTGCTCCCGTTTTTACCGCGGACCGTGAAAATCATTGACGGCAGGGTCGTGTTGTCCGCATCGCCATATTTAACACCGGTATTAGCCGCAGAATAATCGGCATCGGGATCATCAATGGCAAAGGAAACAGTCCTGCACGCCGCCTGCTTAACAAGCTCACACGTATTGACACAGCCCTTGTAATATACAATAATACCGTCGGGCGGCACCATTTCGATCAGTTTACGAAAAGCCTGTTTGATTGATTCAATATCAGGATAAATATCGGCATGATCAAATTCTATTCCGTTAATTACCGCATATTTTGGATTATAGTGAAAAAATTTGGGGACCTTGTCAAAAAACGCAGTGTCGTATTCATCTCCTTCAACAACAAAATACCTGCCTTCGGCGGACCTCCCCATCACTTCAAAGTCCTTTGGAATACCGCCTATAAAAAAGCCCGGTTTTAATCCCGCGTTTTCAAGCATCCATGCCATCATAAATGACGTTGTGGTTTTTCCGTGAGTTCCTGAAATAACAACAGTCTCTTTATCTTTAAAAAAGAATTCCCTCAAGGCTTCGGGAAGTGACATATAATCCATACCGGAATTAATAACATATTGCGCTTCAGGATTATCCCTGCGTATTACATTCCCGATAATAACAAGACCCGGGGAAGTCTTAAGGTTTTTTAAATTTTCTTCGCTATAACCCCTCAGAATTTTTACACCTGCGCTTTCAAGCCGGGTGCTCATAGGGGGATATATGCCTGAATCGGAACCAGTTACATTATATCCGGCCGACTTAAGCATGAGGGCGAGATTACCCATTCCTGTTCCGCAAATACCGACCATGTAGATTGTTTTCATATCAAAGCAGCTCCTTCAAAACCTTGTCGTTTATCATAGGCCTTATAATGCTGAACCTGTCCCTTTCCCATCCGAATTTAGCGGATTCGGGAGAAATAGTCCTGTTGCACAGTACTGTTATAACAACATCCCTGTCAAAATCAATCCATAAGGATGTACCGGTAAAGCCGGTCATGCCGATGGAACTCGGCGACATAAGTTTTCCGGCCGTGCTGTTGTTCCTGTCCTTGTCAGGATAATAAAAGCCACAGGCCCACGTGGTCTCCGTCGAATACGGCTCAAGCATGGCCTCTAAAGTATTCTTACTTATTATGGAGCCCTTTTCCCTGTCCTTCATCACATCAAGTATGTACTGCCCCATTTTAAGCACGTCCCTTGCCGTGCCGAAAAGTCCGGCGTGGCCCGAAACACCGTCCATAACATATGCGTTTTCATCATTAACCTCACCCAGAAGCGGTCTGTTCCTTTGCTCGCTGTATCCGGTTGATACGAAACTGAAATCATCTTTATTAACAGAGGAATCCGTCGGCATGTAAAAAAGATTATACAGCGACAGGGGAACAGCTATATGATTTTCAAAAAGCTCGTTTATGCGCGCCCCCATAAGAAGTTCTATTAACTCACCCAGAACTATATAGCCCGGATCTGAATAGACATGTTTTGTTCCGGGCTGGTACTGAAGCGGCCTTGAGCGGATAAACATGTAAGCGCTACTCCTGTTATCAACAATACCGTATAGCTTTTCCCAGTTGCTGAAGCCCGAACAATTACACAAAAGCTGCCTTACGGTTACCCTGCCCAGTTCCTCCCTGTAATTAATAGCGTACTCATCCAGGATATCGGCGACCGTGGTTTGCAGCGTGATTGTTTTATGCTCTATGAGTTTGGCAGACAAAAAAAAAGTCACCAGAAGCTTTGTTAGAGACGCGAGATCAAATATAGAGTCCTGATTCACGGCAGATGGAAACTTCTCACCGATCTTACCGTCAAAAAAGGTTTCACCCTGATACATGGAAATGAACGGCTTCCCTCCGTAACTGGATTCAACGGCT
>JAFGOL010000269.1 GCA_016926495.1 Oligoflexia bacterium | reverse complement strand
CTCTTGTATTTAAAAAGCGGAAAGATACTGATCACGGATTCCAGGTATGAATTGGAAAGCTCGCTGTCAGTGAGGGATTGCGACATAGTTATAGTAAAAAGTTCTTCTGATATATGGAATCTTTCCGAAATTGCCGCAAGCCGTAATATTAAAAAGACAGGTATTTTTTCCTGCTCCGTGTCACTGGGCGCTTATAATAAGCTTGCAAAGCAGGGCTTTGAAATAGTCTCTTTTGATGTTGATCCCGCTTTTGCAAGAGTCCTTAAAAACGATGCTGAAATTGAAGCCTTGAAACAATCCGTAAAAATACAGGAAAAATCATTTTCCGAATCCATGGAAAAGTTTGCCGATAATCCCTCTGAAACGGAGTACGCGGCGTTCCTTGATTACCTTATGCAGCTTAACGGTTCTGAAAGCAGGGCGTTTGACACAATAGCGGCTTTTGGCGAAAACAGCGCGATGCCGCATGCAAAGCCGGGTTCAACCCGTATTTCCGGTAACGGCCTTTTGATAGTTGATTTCGGGGCCGTGTACAACGGGTATTGCAGCGATCAGACGCTTACACTGGTATTCGGAAGGGTGGAAAGGTCCCTGCTCGATATGTACGATTGCGTTTATACTGCTCAAAGAAAAGCAATAGAGGCTGTAAAACACGGAGTGGAAATAAACCGGCTTTACGGGATTGCGTACGGTTATCTTGAAAACAAGGGCTACGCCAAATACATTCAGCACGGATTGGGACACGGGGTCGGCATGGCGGTCCATGAGCCTCCGTATTTGTCATCACTAAACAGTGGACTTCTTGAGGCGGGGGCCGTTATAGCCATTGAGCCGGCCTTGTATATACCCGGAGCCGGAGGGGTCAGGCTTGAAGATATGGTGCTTGTTGCCGAAAACGGATTTGAATTGCTTACCTCTCTGTCAAAAGAGAAAAAGGTAATACTCTGATGGACCCGCAAAGAACTTATGCCAAAGGCAATGAAGCGTTCGCGAATTGCAATTATGAAACCGCTCTCAGGTATTATCTTTCTATATTTGAAAGATACGAAGCGGACGAAAACCTGCTGCTGAGAATATCCCAGTGCTACCAGGAACTCGATCTTTTCGACGAGTCAATAGAATTTCTTGAAAGGCTTCTGGATATAAATATCAAGCAGAAAAACTATAAAAAAGCCGTTGCCGTATGCAAAAGGATACTTTCAATTGACCCGGATGATACCGAGGTGGTGTTGAAACTTGCCAATATACTCAGGCTTATAAATCAGCCTGTTGACGCCGCCAGGTATTACAGGATTGCCGCCAGGCATTATGAATACGCGGGCTTTCTTGAGAAGGCCGTGGACATACTTCAGATCGTAAAGGAACTTGAGCAGACAGATGTAGACGATATGCTGGAACTCGTAAAAAAAGAATACGAAAGAGGGGCTAAAGCCAGCGCCGATAAAAATATCCATGCTATTATTTATGAGTTGAAAAAGGGCAGGGAATATGAACTGCTTGACGTAGCCCTTAACCTGGCCTTGACACATTCGCCGTATAATCTTGCGAATCTTATAGAGCTTGCCGATTTATGTTTCTATTCCGGAAAACTCTGGAAATGTATGCGGCTTTGCCTGTGGGGACTGAACCTTAATCCGGAATCGTTTGAAGTATGGTCCCTGTTGATCAGGAGCCTGCTGGCTTCGGGTCATGAAAGGCTTGCCAGGGAGATAACCGAATCAATGGCGGCAGGCAGGATTGATGTTGACAGTGATAATGCGAAGCTCTGGGCAAGAAGCGTTTACGATTTCATAGGGGACCTGGAGTTTAATAAAGTTCAGCCTCTTAAAGATAATGGAGAGCCTGTGTCGGACGAGGAGATTGATCTTTCATACCTTGGTAATGAGGATTTCACCAGGGTAATGCACGCGGATATAGATAAAGAGGTATTGAACCAGGAACTTAAGGGGATTATCGATTCGGCATATAACGAAAAGACCGTTATAATGGACCATAAAAGAAAAACAAAGCTGCCGCCGCATCTGATGGACCTTATAAGGGAAGCCGAAATACTTGTTGCCGAGGGACTATATGACAAGGCCGGTTCAATATTGCTGAAGGTATTCGACGAAGATCCCGGTAATGAAGTTGTAAAATCCCTGCTTGATAAAGTAATGGAGCTTGATCACGGTTCCGAGTATTCCGGAATTTACTCCGCGATGGACGGAGATTTGCTCACCACTGATGAAATCATTGCCGACCTGGAACGCGCTGTCGGTGAAGGAGACGACAATGAACGGATGAGTTCCGAAAATGTCAGGCTTGAGAGACAGATAAGACAGTTCAGTGATATAGTGGACGGCAAGTTCAAGCCCGGCGATTACCAGACGGTTTTTGAGTTGGGAATAGCATACATGGAACTTGAATTATGGGAGGAAGCCAAAAATACGTTTGCAAACGTTATAAGCTATCTTTCGGACAGGGGAAATAAAGCGCCTAAATTCATAGAGTCAAACGTTTATTATGCGTACTGTATCGCGCAACTGGGAAGTTTTCTTGAAGCGGTCGATATCCTTAGAGGTATCCTTAATAACAAAATCGACAGGGCCCACAGCCTTGAAGTTTTGTATTATCTTGGAATATGCTATGAAAAAGCCGGTAATATCAAGGACGCGAGAGAGGTTTATAAGGATATACAGGCATTGAATCCAGAGTACAGGGATGTCGAAATAAGGGCTGACCTTATCAGGGACAGGTGATGGTTCGCAGGATTATTCTTTTTAGTATTGTTTTCTTTATAATTCTTCTTGCCGGAAGCGTATACATTATAAATTCCTTTGCGTTAAATGACGTGCTGAAAAGATTCATTATTTCCCAGGCGTATTACAAGTTTAATATGAAAGTGGATATTGAGAACATATCCGTATCGTATTTTTATCCGTCGGTTTCCGTATCAGGCATTAATATTGAACATAAAACGGATAAATTCGAGTTGGAGCTTTCTTCGAAAAAGGTACGGTTCTCCTTTCAGCCCCTGCAGCTTTTCAGCGGGCGTATTATCGTCTCTTCAATAGAGATAGACAATCCCAAGGTCGACTTCAGGCTTTACGGAATTCCCGAGTGGAAGGAAAAGGAGCGCATAAATGAAAAATTCAGCATGAAGATGCTGTTTCATAAACTGTTCAAGGTCAGGATCGAAGAACTCAGAATTGTTGATTCGCAGGTGGGGTTCCGGATCAAGGACGGTAATAAATTTTATACCGACAAAGCGGATATTGTTATAAGGAAGGGGGATTTTCTCAATTATCTCGTTGAATTGAATATCGCCAAACTAGACAAACCGTTCGGCGATATTTCAAATCTCGGCGTTAGGATGGATATCAGGGATAACCTGGTGAGACTGCTTAATCTTGAAGTGGAATCCGGAAACGACAGGATCGTCGTGAGCGGCAATATCCATAATTTTGACGAACCGCTAAAGTCAAAACTGGATTTAAGGTGGGAAACCTTTTTTAATCTTGATAATCTTAATAAATTTTCAAAACTGTTTTCATTCAACGCGCGCGTTTTACCCCGGGGCCTGCTAAAGGGAAAGGGAGATTTTGATTATGATCTGGGTAAGGGAAAAGCTTCCCTGTCCGTTAAGGCCAGTTTTAATATTAGCAACTTCAGGCATGGAAAAATATCAATACCGTCGTTGGGTATTAAAGGAACATACCGTCCTGACAAATTGCGTCTCAGGGAAATTGATATATCAGACGGAGCCAGGAGTATAACCGTATACGACACAAATATAGATTTAAAGGGTAAATATCCCGTTTCCGGAAAGGCAAGAGTTAATGATGTTGAACTTTCCAGGTACCTGGAACTGTTCGGGATCAGACGTTGCCTGTCCTATTTTAATATCAACGGCGGAATGTCTTTTACGGGCAACATATTTCCGGTGCCGGACATATCGGTCTTAGTGGATATTTCGGCAAGTGACTTCTGGGTGCTTCTGGAAAAGGGGCTTAGGCCTTCAAAAGCCAACTCCGTTATCGATTTTAAAAAAGGGAAGGTTTACGGATTTGTCAGGGTAAGTCCCCGGGGCGCCTATCTGGACAGGCTTTTCGCCAAAAGCGAAGACAACGAAATGTATGTTACCGGCTGGATCCGGGAAGACTCAACGGTGGATATTGATGTTACCTCGGATTCTTTTTCCATAGGTACTTATAACAGGATAGCGAGGCTGCCGTTCAAGGGCAGGGGAAGTTTAAGGACAAAACTGAGAGTCGATGATTCAGGCGCCTTTTTTGCAACAGGCGATTTGCTTTTTTCAGATGTTGTTGTCGATAAATATGTTATGGGCACTGTCGGTTCAGAGTTTAAATTCGGAGGAGTTGTTCTTTCCCTTAACAAGGTGCAGGGAAAGCTGGGAGCATCCGCGTACGGAGGAAATATCGATATACACTTTGATAATATCCTGAAAGTGGCCGGTTCAGTCGCGTTCAGTAATTCGTTTGTTGAAGATGTATATGAACTTTTTCAGGTGGAACAGAAATCGTTTAACTATCCCACGGGTCTGATAAGCGGGAGAATAAAATTCGAGGGAGAACCCGACTGGAACGGAATAAGAATGTTTTCAAACCTCAGGTTAAAGGACCTTGATATTTTTTCCGAGACTTTCGAAGAGATGATGGCGGACTTTGTATGGGACAAGGGAACATTATCGGTAAACAGGGCATACCTGCTAAAGGGTAAGGGGCGTATAGATTTTACGGGTGGAAGAAAAAACAAAAAAACCGATATAAGAATTTTGTCACGAAACCTTAGGCTGGATGATTTTGAACTGTTTTCGGAAAAAGATGAAGGGCTCCGGGGTAAGCTCTATCTGG
>JAFGOL010000268.1 GCA_016926495.1 Oligoflexia bacterium | reverse complement strand
TTTATAAAGGAGTCAGAATTGAGTATACTGGAACTGGCAAAAAAGGCAAAAGCCGCATCCGTAAAAATATCATTTATGGACGAAAAAACAAAGAACAGCGCCCTGAAAAAAATAGCACAGGCTATAGATGATAACAGGGCGTCCATACTTGAGCAAAACAGGAAGGATATCGAATTTTCTGAAGAGTTGCTTAAAAAGGGTGAAATGACAAAGGCCCTTATAGGCAGGCTTAAGCTTGATGATGAAAAAATCAATGTGATCATAAAGGGAATTAATGATGTGATGTCCCTTGAAGATCCTTCAAACAGGGTTTTATGGGCAAAGGAACTCGATAAGGGCCTTGAACTTTACAGGGTTAGTTGTCCTATAGGAGTTCTCGGGATTATTTTTGAATCAAGACCCGATGTTGTGCCCCAGATAGTGTCGCTGGCGGTAAAATCCGGTAATGTCGTTATACTGAAAGGCGGCAAGGAAGCTATTAATACCAATACTATTCTTGTAGACATAATTAACAGGACGTTACAGGCTACTGACACCTTTCCTTCAAACGTGGTAAACCTTATCAACACGAGGGAAGACGTCGGTAAAATGCTTGAGCTTGACGAATATATTGATCTTATAATTCCGAGGGGAAGCAATGATCTTGTAAAATACATTAAAAGCAATACCAGGATACCGGTGCTTGGTCATGCCGACGGAATTTGCCATGTCTATATTGATGAAAGCGCTGATATCGATAAGGCTGTAAGGATTTCGGTTGATTCAAAAATACAGTATCCTTCGGCATGCAACGCGGTTGAAACAATACTGATCAATAAAAGAATATCGGAAAAGGTATTGCCTCAGTTAGTTACGGAGCTTGACAAAAACAGGGTTGTGATCAGGGCTGATGACGCGACAATAAATGTTGTTTCAAAAACAAACAGGGATATTAAAATCGAAAAGGCGACGGAAAAAGACTGGAGTACCGAATACAGTGATATGATCGTTTCGGTTAAGATCGTGGACGATCTTAATTCCGCCATTGAACATATTAACAGTTACGGTTCAGGCCATACGGACTGTATTGTCACCGAAGACAGGGAACATGCCGGGCTGTTTATGAACATGATTGATTCAGCCGGCGTATACCATAATGCCTCAACCCGGTTTGCCGACGGCTTCAGGTACGGGCTTGGCGCCGAAGTCGGAATAAGCACAAACAGGATCCACGCAAGGGGACCGGTGGGGCTTGAAGGGCTTGTTACCTATAAGTACAAGCTTTACGGCAGCGGCCAGATAGTTGCCGAGTATTCCGGCAAAAACGCGAAAAAATTCACCCATAAAAATATTTAACAAGGCGGGAGTTACAGCCGTAATATTGGCGAGCCTGCTTTGCAGAAAAAATGGGTAGTACCGACCGGTAACTGCAAACAGATAACAGGGAACTGATAATCGGTTTGTGGATAACTTTTATTCGGGTTCAATGATGTTGAGCATTTTGATCGTGGCCTGGATCGCTGCGCCGGTCTGGTCGGAATCAAGTCCCCGGGTTTTAAATTCTTTGCCTTTGTGTATCCATGATATTTCGGTTTTGACCAGTGCGTCGGTTTTTCCTCCGGGAGGGATCGTAACGGCATAATCCGTAAGGCCGGGAAGTTTTTTTCCCAGTTTTTCGTAAACCTTGCCCAATGCTTTCATGAAGGCGTCATATTGTCCGTCGCCCAGTGAGGTTTCTTCGTAGATAGTATCATTGATTTCAACGTTTATGGTCGCCGTGGGTTTTACACCTGACACATTGCTGGTGTAATAGCTTTTAATTTTGATTTTATTTTTTGATATTTCCCCGGTGCCCAGCACATCGGAAATTATGTATGGCAGGTCCTCTGTTGTTATATATTCCTTTTTATCGCCCAGCTCTATTACCTTTTGCGTAACCTTGTCCATTGATTCCGGATCGAGCTCAATGCCCAATGCCTGAAGGTTCTTTTTTATGCTGGCCTTGCCAGATGTTTTTCCGAGCGCGTATTTCCTGATCCTGCCGAAACGTTCGGGCAAAAGATCATTATGGTACAGGTTCTCCTTGTCGTCTCCGTCCGCGTGAACGCCGCAGCACTGGGTGAATACGTTTTCGCCTATTATCGGCTTGTTGCCCGGGACCTTAATCCCCGTGAACGCCTCCACTATCTTGCTGATTTTACGCAGGTTGGATTCGTCAACGCTTAATTTTACGTCCAGGTGATCATTAATTGCCGCTACTATGCTTGATAACGTCGTATTTCCTGATCTTTCTCCAAGCCCGTTTACCGTTGTATGGATTCCGGTAATGTCGGCCCTTACGGCGGCCAGTGAATTTCCAACGGCAAGGTCGTAGTCGTTGTGAGCATGAAAATCAAATTTAAGATCAGAATATTTTTCAATCATTATTTTACAGAATTCATAGGTTTCATCAGGACTTAATATACCCAGAGTGTCCGGCAGCATGAACCTTTGTATATTTTCATTTCTTAGTTCATCAACAAGCCGGAAGACGTAATCACGGGAGTTTTTCATTCCGTTGGACCAGTCTTCCAGGTAAAGGTTTACGTTTATACCCAGTGAATTCGCGTAATTTATGCTTTTTTTAATATCGGCGATATGCTCTTCGGGTTTTTTTCTGAGCTGGCCTTTAAGATGTTTGAGGGAACCCTTACACAAAAGGTTAATTACCTTTGCCCCTGCTTCATTGATCCAGTCAAGGGACTTTGTTCCGTCAACAAAACCCAGTACCTCAACATTGTTAATAAAGCCGTTTTCGGCCGCCCATTCCGTTATTTTTTTTACGGATTCAAATTCGCCCTGTGATACTCTTGCCGACGCGATCTCAATTCTGTCGACTTTTGTGTCTTTAAGCAGTTGTATGGCGATGCTAAGTTTTTCGGCGGCGGAAAAAGCCACGCCCGATGTCTGTTCTCCGTCTCTTAATGTGGTATCGAGGATTTCTATCTTCATCTTTCTCTACATCCCGCTCTGGTTAAGGATCAGGTTATCAATAGGCATACCCGGCGGTACTATGGGGTACACTCCCTCATCCTTGTCTATTATGCACTCAATCAGGGTTGCTGTCCGGCTGTCCCTGGCCTTATTCAGTGCGCTGTTTAAAGAATTAATATTGTCAACTTTAAACCCGTTAATGCCGTATGCTTTTGCCAGTCCGACATAATCGACATTGTTTGTTATATCAGTTTCCGAGTATCTTTCGCTTTGAAAAAGTCTTTGCCATTGACGCACCATGCCAAGGGCGCCGTTGTTAAACAGAATTATCGTTATCGGAAGCCCGTATCTTGAAACCGTTGCAAGTTCATTGCAATTCATCCTGAAACTGCCGTCCCCGGTTATTGCAACTACCCTTTTATCTGGATTTGCGGTTTGGGCGCCTATGGCTGCTCCCAGTCCGTAACCCATTGTCCCCATTCCGCCTGATGTTAAAAAAGACCTGGCTTTTTTAAACTTCCAGTACTGCGCTGTCCACATTTGATGCTGTCCCACGTCTGTTGTAATAATCGTGTTATCGCTGAAAATATCATTTGCAGCGCAAATGATATTTCGCGGGTTCATTTCATTTGTGTTTTCGGGATGCGCGGCGTCCCATGCCGTTATCATGTCGATCCAGTCCTTACGGTTGTTGGGAGTAATGTTTTCTATAAGCCGGCTCAGGATGTGCTTGACGTCACCCTGTATGGAAAAATGTACGTTCTTGTTTTTCCCTATTTCCCTGTCGTCGATATCTATGTGTATTATTTCGGCCCCGGCGGCAAACATGTCGGTTTTGCCTGTTACCCTGTCGCTGAATCTTGTTCCCAGCGCGATAAAAAGGTCACAGTTTGTTACGGCCAGATTTGCGGCCTTTGAACCGTGCATGCCAAGGAGCCCCATGGAAAGAAAATTATCCCTTGGGAACGTCCCCAGGCCCATAAGGGAATTTGTAACGGGTATTCCCGCTTTTTCGGCAAGTGTAACAAGCTCGTCCTCCGCGCCTGCTATTTTTATTCCGCCCCCGGCGAATATTATGGGGCGTGCCGACTTGTTGATTATCGATGAAAGTTCCCTGATAGTGTGATCGCTTACATTTTTATGGTCGGTTCTTTTACGGTTATTAATCTCCCGTTTTACATAATCAGCCTGCATGGTAAAAATATCCTTGGGCACGTCTATAAGCACGGGCCCAGGCCTGCCGTCTGAAGCAATGAACAATGCCTCGTCTACTATAGACGCAAGTTTCCCGGCATCTTTTACCAGATAGTTCTTTTTGGTAATAGGTGAGGTTATTCCGGTTATATCCACTTCTTGAAAGGAATTTTTTCCAAGCAGGGCACACGGTACCTGTCCCGTTATAATGACCAGCGGGACAGAATCAATATATGCGGTTGCAATCCCGGTAACCGTATTGGTGGCGCCGGGTCCTGATGTCACAAAGCATACTCCTGTTTTTCCCGTTGATCTTGCGTAACCGTCAGCGGCGTGAACAGCTCCCTGTTCATGAGCGCTGAGAGTGTGCTTGAAGTGGTTCCTGTTGTCATACAGGGCATCATACAGCGGTATTACCGCGCCGCCGGGAAAGCCAAAAATGTTTGTTACGTTATGTTCCTTAAGGCATTCCAGTATTATCTG
>JAFGOL010000267.1 GCA_016926495.1 Oligoflexia bacterium | reverse complement strand
CGAATTTTGCGGTCGGTATTCCGTACTTGAGCATCAGGTCCTTTGCCCATACCTTGCTTGATTCCAGCATGGATGCCTGCCTGCCCGCTCCGACCACCGGTATGCCGTTTCTTCTGAGCAGGTCCGCGAGTCCGTGCGCCAGAGGGGCTTCCGGGCCAATCATGACCATATCAATCGAATTGTTTTTGCAGAAATCATTTATTCCCGTTACATCAAGTACGTCAATGGCCACGGATTCCGCAAGCCTGTGTGTACCTCCGTTTCCGGGTATAGCGTATATTTTTTTTACCCTGGGACTTTGGGAAATCTTCCATATGAGCGTGTGTTCCCTGCCACCGCTTCCTATTACCGCGACTTTCAATATTTAAAGACCCCCTCCGTATTTATTATATCAATCTTTTTTCCTTTCCTTCTTCGCTTGTTTTCTATAACACGGGAAAGATCATAGTGGGCGTCGTATTCGGCTTCGTCCTTGTCAAAAACGTAGTTCCATGCTTTCAATGACTGTTTTATGTATACGGGATTCACCATTCCGGGATGACCGACGAGTATACATTTATTCTCAAAATCGTAATTGTATGTTAATCCCAGAAAATTTCCGTTTTTTTCTATAAAGGGATAAAAGGGAAAAGTTCTGCACACCATGCTTCTGTAATTGCGGTTGCAGTCTTTATGTCCGCGGCAGATTGCCATTATGTCGTCATAACCGCAGTCCTTTATAAGACGCTTGTCGTGCGCATTTTCCGGTTTGAAACGTTTCCACAATTTACAGTGCCTGTTGACGTATTTGTATTCATTTTTGTACAGTATTGGGATTACAACGTTAACTTCGCAGCAAACAGGCACGCCGTCATTCTCAAGGGCGCATATTGCTCCGCAGTCAAAGTCTGTTATGTTTGCGTCCAGTATGTTATACAGATACCGGAAGTCGTCTTCGTTCAGCTTGATCATTTTTGTTAATACCTGTAATGCTCCGGTTTATACGGGCCGTCTGCGGAAACACCGATGTAATCCGCCTGTTTCTGGGTTAATTTGGTAAGTTTAACGCCTAATTTGCCTATATGCGCCCTTGCCACTTTTTCATCGAGCTCCTTGGAGAGCTTCGTTAACCTGATTTCATTTTTGTTTCTGTTGTTCCACAGATCGATTTGCGCGAGCACCTGGTTTGAAAATGAGCATGACATTACAAACGAAGGATGCCCGGTCGCGCATCCCAGGTTGACAAGCCTTCCCTCGGCAAGAACTATTACCTGTTTACCGTCGTTCATCGTGTATGTGGCCACCTGCGGCTTGATTTCCCTTCTTTTCGCTATTTTTTGAAGTCCGGCAATGTCTATCTCATTGTCAAAATGCCCGATGTTGCAGACAATGGCCTGATCTTTCATTTTCTTTAAGTGCTCGGCCGTTATTACGTGATAGTTGCCCGTGGCGGTGATAAAAATGTCGGCTTCCCTGACAGCGTCTTCCATTGTTACAACTTCATAGCCTTCCATTGATGCCTGGAGGGCGCATATAGGGTCAATTTCAGTTACAAGTACCCTGGCACCCTGGCCTTTTAACGACTGAACGCAGCCTTTACCGACATCGCCGTATCCGGCCACAACGCAAACCTTGCCGGCAATCATAATATCGGTAGCCCTTTTAATACCGTCCAGCAGCGATTCCCTGCAACCGTAAAGATTATCGAATTTGGATTTTGTAACGGAATCGTTTACGTTTATCGCGGGTACAAGCAGGGTCCCGTTTTTTTCCATTTGATAGAGTCTGTGTACCCCTGTCGTAGTTTCCTCGGATACTCCGTACCATTCCTTTACGATGTTGTGCCATTTTTGGGGTTCAACTTCCAGCCTCTTGCCCAGAATTTTTATAAGTTCAATTTCGTCTTCACTGTCGGAAGCGGTTTTAAGTACCGCGGGATTATTTTCCGCTTCATATCCCTTGTGGATCATTAGCGTGGCGTCTCCTCCGTCGTCAACTATAAGATTTGGGCCTTTCCCGCCCGGAAAGGTCAGGGCCTGTTCGGTGCACCACCAGTATTCTTCAAGTGTTTCGCCTTTCCACGCGAATACGGGTATTCCGGCCTTTGCGATCGCGGCTGCCGCGTGATCCTGCGTTGAATATATATTGCACGAAGCCCACCTTACGTCCGCCCCGAGTTCCGACAGCGTTTCAATCAGCACTGCCGTTTGTATTGTCATGTGCAGCGAACCGGAAATCCGCGCGCCTTTCAGCGGTTTTTTTGAAGCAAATTCCTGCCTCAGGGACATAAGTCCCGGCATTTCCTTTTCGGCCATATTTATTTCGTCTCTGCCGAATTCGGCCAGAGATATATCCTTGATCTTGTAATCACTCATTGATGCGCCCTCCTGTTTTTCAGGCATTATTCCAGACTATGTATCAAAAGTCCACTTCTTAACTTGGGTTCAAACCATGTGGATTTGGGGGGCATTGTCATTCCTGCGTCAGAAACATTCATGAGTTCTTTAAGACTTACCGGGTATGTACTGAATGCTATTTTGTATTTTCCGCTGTTGACCCTGTGCTCCAGTTCTTTCATGCCCCTTATACCGCCCACAAAGTCAATTCTGTTGTCGGTACGGGGATCGCCTATGCCGAGCAGGGGACCTAAAAGATTGTTTTGAAGTATTGCGACATCCAGGCTGTTGACAGGGTCATCTTCCGGATATGTGCCTTTTTTAACCTTGAGTTGTATCCACTCTCCGTCCATGTACATTCCGAATGTTTTTGGCTGTGACGGTTTTGAAATACCGTTTTTCATGATTTCAAATTTTTCCGACACCGCGTTTAAAAAAGCTTCTTTCGGCATTCCGTTCAGATCGGTAACTATCCTGTTATAGTCCATTATCATCAGGTGTGAAGCCGGAAAAAAAACGGCCAGGTAGAAATTGTATTCTTCCGAGCCTGTATGGCTTTTATTTGCGTCCCTCTTTATCCTGCCTACCCTTGCGGCGGACGCAGACCTGTGGTGTCCGTCCGCGACGTATAGCAGGGGTACTTTTTTAAACGCCCCTGTTATTTCATTTATCGTTTCAGAACAGTTAATTACCCATACTTCGTGCCTGACCGAATCGTCGGCTGTAAAAGAATAT
Source organism: Oligoflexia bacterium (assembly GCA_016926495.1). Classification (GTDB taxonomy): domain Bacteria; phylum Bdellovibrionota; class JAFGOL01; order JAFGOL01; family JAFGOL01; genus JAFGOL01. Next base: position 1,542 of record JAFGOL010000267.1, on the reverse strand, counting down.
TCAGGCGCGTTATTTTTTACCCAGTTTGAAACCGTGTCGTTTACAGAATCGTTATCCCTATATGTTAAAAAAACCGGCCCGGTGTTCGCGTTACATGTCTCAACGTGGCGGCATCTGTCATCTTCCTTGTCCTTTCTTGTAAATTCGTGCTTTCGGATAATGTTATTTTCGTATTCCCCGACCGACGCGCATCCCACAAGTCCGTACTGGGTACGGCCGTTCATGGTCTGGCTGTAAATATAGAGCATGGGCTTTTCTTCCCGGAACAATATTCCGTCGCTTATAAACTTGTCAAGGTTTTGCCTTGCTTTTTGATAAACTAGATCATCGTGAATATCGGTGTCTTCCGGCAGATCGATTTCGGATTTGACCACGTGCAGAAAAGAATACGGGTTTCCCCCGGCCTCTGTCCTGGCTTCTTCCGAATTTATTACGTCATAGGGCCTTGACGCGACTTTTGCGGCAAATTCCTTTTTGGGTCTTATGGCCCTGAAAGCACGGATTGTAGACATTATTTCCCCGTTATTTCTCGAAAAATTTACTGATCACCTGTACCACTTCGGCGCCGACCCTTGCCTGGGCTTCTTTTGTCTGGGCCCCTATATGAGGGGTCGCGCTTACATTCTGATGGGACGCTAGGCGAATGTTTTTTGTGGGTTCTTCTTCATAAACATCGATCCCCGCTCCTGTGACCTTTCCGGAATCCAGCGCTTCTATCAACGCGTTTTCATCTATAACTCCGCCCCTGGCACAGTTTATTATATATACTCCGTCTTTCATTTTTTTTATCTCGTCGCTTCCCACAACAGGTTTGCCGTTATCCTGCGCCGGTATGTGAAGGGATATGAAATCGGAATCTTTATACAGTTCATCAAGCGTTACTTTCCTGAATTGTGACGATACTTCGAGATCTTCCCTTACATCATAAAAAATGACTTCCATTCCCAGGGCCTTTGCCCTTGTAGCAAGCTCGATCCCTATACGCCCCATACCTACAACACCCACGGTTTTACCGGCAAGTTCGATACCGTTGAATTTCTTTTTTTCCCATTTCCCCTCTGACATGCTCATTTTCGCGAAAGGCAGTGCCCTTGCAAGAGAGAACATGTGAGCTACGGCAAGTTCCGCTACCGAAGGAGAACTGGCTGCCGGGGTGTTTTTTACGGAAATACCCCTGGATTCGGCATATTCGTGATCAATGTTGTCTATGCCGACTCCGCCCCTGATTATCAGCTTCAGGTTTCCTGTTTCCAGGGCCTTGTCCAGATGTTTTTTCCTTATCTTGGTCGCGCTTCTTACAACTACTGCGTTAAAGTCCTTGAGCGCGTCGCCGAGTTTTTCGTCTTCAAAAAATTGCTCCGTGACCTGGTAATTTTTTGCCTTCAGGTCCGCTATCGCGGCCTTGCTTAATCCGTCGGTAATTAGTACTTTCATTTTATTTACTTCCTTATATATTATTTTCTTATGAAATCGTCTATATGGCCGATCAACTCTTTAACGGTTTCCAGCGGCGTGTCGGCCATATGCGCGATCCTGAATGTT
>JAFGOL010000266.1 GCA_016926495.1 Oligoflexia bacterium | reverse complement strand
TGGAGACGACGCGGCAGGGCTTGCGATAAGCGAGAATTTAAAAGCGCAAATCCGCGGACTTGGCCAGGCAAAAAGAAACGCTAATGACGGTATAAGCCTTATACAGACCGCAGAAGGCGGGCTCAATGAAGTCAGCAACATGCTTATAAGGCTGAGGGAATTATCGGTACAGGCCGCGTCGGATACGATTGGCAATAAGGAAAGGGGATTTTTGAATGTTGAGTTTCAGCAACTGAAGCAGGAAATACAGAGGATTTCACAGGTCACCGAATTTAACGGTACAGACTTGCTGAACGGTACGGGCAGCATGCTTGAAATCCAGATAGGGACAAACAACGATCCTTTCGAAGACAGGTTATGCTATGATACGAGTTCCGCTTCATCCACGCTGGAAGCTCTCAGTTTAGGCATGACAAGTGTTGAAACCAAAGTTACTTCACAGAATTCCATAGATCTTATTGATACGGCAATCATTTCAGTAAACGAAATCAGGGCAAATCTTGGAGCGTTACAGAACAGATTGAATTCCACGGTAAACAATATTTCCATTGCGGAAGAAAACATGTCTGCCGCGAATTCCAGAATAAGGGATGTCGACGTGGCGCAGGAAACCGCCAATCTCGCGAGAAACAACATTTTAATGCAGGCGGGAATTTCGGTGCTTGCCCAGGCAAACCAGACCGCGACCATGGCTCTGAATTTATTAAAGTAAAACCTGCTTTTCCTCTATAAAAGGGCTCCGGGGCATATCCGGGGCCCTTTTGCATTATGCAAAAGACGATACTACAGGACAAGGTTCCTGAGGAGCAGGCATAGAATAAAAAGCATTAAAAGCACTGTAAGTGAAACCAGGATGCCGGGCCTGAAAACCGAATATATGAATTTTGAAAATGTGAATTCTCTTTGCCGGTTATTGATTTCCGAAAGCATGAGATTTCGCACAAACGCGAGCCCTTCACGATCATTCTTTTTCCTGAGGTGAAAAGCGGCCAGGTCCAGCAGCCTGTTATGAAAACAATGCAGCAGCAGTTCGACTTTTGACGGCTCGTTATTATTGATCGAAAGTTGTTCCTCGGTTTTTCTGATATCCGATATTTCAGAAACCGGTACAAACCTGTTAAGGGAAATTTTTATCGGCGTGTATTCCATGTACTTGGAAAAAATGAGTCCGCATGCGTCGCACCTGTCTTTTGTATAATTTTGTAAATGATTGCAGGCGGGACAAACCCTGGTTTTGTTTTCCCTTGCGGCTGTTCTTTCCTTTCTTATTTCAGACGGTTTGGTAAGGGTCATGTCATCCGAATTTATAGTACTTCCGTATTGGCTTTGTAATGTTCCACGTGCAGGTCAGACCCTCGGGGAATATTACGAGATTGTTTTTTTGTATTTCCACTTTTTCCCAAGGTGTAGTTATCACGGCGTGACCTTCCAGGATAAAGCATGTTTCCCGGGAATCATATGACCAGGGAAAATCGCTGATACCGCATTCCCACGTGCCCCAGCTTTCGAAGTTGCTTTGTTTTATCTGTTTTTCATCTGGTGTTGAAATACTGATTTTCATAATTACCTCCAGACTTAAAAACCTGTAAAGTATTGGTTGATAACAAAAACATTTGATAATAGTATATCCCAAAGGTGAGTATCGCAAATGATTTTCTGTATGTTTTTTTTGATATTTAACAGTCTTGCTCCGCTGTCCCTCGTTAATATCGCGGAATCATTAATGGTTAACAATTCCCATGAAATCCTTCACGGAAAAATTACAGCCAAAAGTTGCGAGCGGTTTGACAACCTTATAGTGACAAAATACACAATGAAGATTTACAAAGACGGATTCATCAAAAAAAACTACGTAAATTCCGATACGGTAAGTTTTTTTATACTTGGCGGCGTTATAGGTAAAGAAAAGCTGACGGTACCCGGGCTTGTGCATCTTGATAATGAAAAGGATTATATTGTTTTTCTGGAACAGCGTGCGTCTTTATACGGACTCTCTGGAGCGAACCAGGGGTGCCTTAGGGTTGAAAAGCTCCCTTTTACTTCGGAAAAAGTGGTTATTCCGTGCGGCAGGTATCATAATTCGGTTTACAGTTTAGGGCTCGATAAAAACGGCAGTTATATAAGCCTCGGTTCTTTTATCAAAAAAGTAAAAGAAATTGGGGGACTCTGATACAGCATGATCTTAATATCCGTTTTATTTATGTTGTTTCAGCAACCAGGCGATGCTTTTAATATTTCATCCACGCGGTGGAGCAATAACGCAACCTCGGTTATTTTTTCTTCCACCATGGAACCTGTAAATGCTCCCGAGCTTGTTGCCGGAGCATGGATTGACCTTACAAAGGAATCATTCAACAGGTGGACGCTTCTCGGTTCGGTACGGTTTGACCTTGAATATCCGGGCAGTGATTGCGCCGGCTCCTGCGAAATAGGGAACGACGCAAATGAGATCTACTGGTATCCCCCAAATTATGCTCCCATTTTTTTACCCGCGTCGGCGCTTGGCGTTACGTTGCGAAGAAGTATTGAAGAAAGTCTTGTGGAAGTCGATATTGTTTTTAACAGGAATTATGATTTGGTGCTTAATCCCGGCAACAATACTTCACACGGTTTTTGTATATATGAGAACGGCGATTATTACGGATGTTATGACTATCCCAGTGTTGCCACACACGAGATAGGTCATTTTTTCGGTATTGACCATACAAGCGAAGACGAAGACTGTCCCAATGACGCGAGACGAAGCGCTACGATGTTTTACAGCCTTACCGTAGATAACAATTCGCTTATTTCCCTTGAAGCAGACGATATTGCCGCGATAACCTGTATTTATCCGTATGAAGGCGAGTATTACAGGGTTGATGATTGCTGCTTGAGCCAGAATCCCTTTGACAGGTATTCCGGATGCTCACACGCTTTTTCGGACAGCAGCAACCTGTCGCTTGATATAGGGCCGGAAACCGCGGGCTGCGGACATATAGATGTTAATGATGACGATTTTAAAGGCACGGCCCTTTTAATAATAAGTATTCCTCTGCTGGTCCTTTTATTTTTGAGATTATTCGGGAAAAAACCGGACTACGGAATATATATCGCGGC
>JAFGOL010000265.1 GCA_016926495.1 Oligoflexia bacterium | reverse complement strand
TATCTGAAAATACTAATTATTTTAAAGATGAGAGATAATAAAACTGTATAAAATATGAACAATTATCTGCCTGGAACAATTCCTTCTATACTGTGCCAGCAGGTCCATGCAGAGTCTCTGAAACTGTTTCCGCTGAGCAAACCTCGCGCAATACAGCTAAGTATTTTTTCCGGTTTTGAAACCCCTCCGCAGGCGTAAATTATATCTTCGTTTGAAATTTCGGGTTTACCGGCAAGGAATTTAGTATAAAAACCGTTTTTGGATTTAATAAAGCAGTTTGCAGGCTGATCAAAAGCACGATTAGACAAAAAATCAGGACATAGCCTTTGCGACACATTCTCAAGTTTGTCGGCTTCGACATATTTTTTAAGTCTCGTTTTTACATCAGCGGGGCATTTTTGGTTAGAGGCAAAAAGGATTTCAGAACCCGAAAGAAGAATAAAAACAAAAAAGAGTTCAAGAGATCTTTTCATTATAAACCCCCCGTGTGTAATTTTTACAATCTGATACCATTTTTAATAATTTTATGTCAAGAAAAAGTTTTTAAAGAGCGAATTTTGATATAAGTAACCGGAGAGGCTGAAATGAATAAAATATTATATTCCGCGTTTATGGTTTTATTGATGTCGTGTTCAAAAAACAGGGAGTACAAATCTGAACAGTTGCATCTTGGAACTTCGTTTTCGATAACTGTAAGTACGGGTAAGAAGCCGGAACATAAAAAGATAAAGGCAATCGCGGAAAGGGCTTTTGAAAAGGTCGTATACCGGGAAAAAAAGATTTTCAGCGTTTATTCCAGGGATTCGGAACTTTTTAATATCAACGGCAAACTGAAAAAAAACAGTTTACTTAAGGGTTACAGCGAGTTTACCGTTTCCCGTGATCTTTTTCATGTCATAGACCGGGCGCTGTACGTGTCGGAAAAAACCGGCTGGACATTCGATGTTACGTATAAATCAATCGCTGATTTGTGGAAAACAAAAATTCCCAGTCCCGCGGAAATTGAAAATGCCATGAAAAAAACAGGCAGGGAAGCTGTTAAGACAATTCCTCCGGACAGGGTACTGATCAGAAACGGGGCTTCCGTCGGTCTCGGGGGTATTGCCAAGGGTTACATAGTCGACGGGGCAGCCGGGTTTTTAAAAGAAAACGGCCTGAACGATTATATTATTAACGCGGGAGGCGATATAGCACTTTCAGGCTCCAAGGGAGGTGAACCGTGGACCGTCTCTGTACTTGATCCCCTTACCTCGGGCCGTGCAAAATGTATATGCAGGTTTTCTGGCAAAACCGTTTCCGTGGTTACCAGCGGCAGCTATTACAGGTTCACAACGATCAACGGAAAAAAATATTCCCATATTATAGACCCCGTAAAGGGGATCCCGACTGAAACCGATATCGCCAGCATCACTGTTATTTCAAAAAACACACTGCTTGCAGATGCCTTTGCTACTGGGTTTTATATCTGGGGATTTGACAAGGTCAAAGACAATTTTGATTACTTGGACAAACTCGAACTTGGTGTTATTATTATTTCTAAAAACGGGGATACCGCCATAAACGGTACTGCACGTTATTATTGTGAGGTCTGACGGGGTTAATGATAGTTTCCGAGACAAAGCCCATGGAAGAGATAGTCGAACTGCTTGAAGGCTATAAAAAAGTTTTTATAGTGGGTTGCGGTGACTGTGCTTCGGCGTGCAGGGTGGGCGGCATAGAAGACCTGCCTCCTATAGCCGAAAAGCTTGAAGAGCACGGCTTTGAGGTTACCGGATGGATAGTCCCGGCCCAGTCCTGTATGCAGCCCAAAACAAAGCTTGAACTCAAATCCGTAAGCCATCTTATCGAGGAAAGCGATATAATCATTTCGTTTTCCTGCGGAGCAGGCACGCAAACCCTTTGCAGTATACTTGCCGGCAAAATCGTTGTTCCCGGTACAAATACAATTTTTCTGGCTACAACAAAAAGGGCGGGCGATTTTGTACAGCAATGCTCCATGTGCGGCGACTGCGTGCTGGGCATTACGGGCGGACTTTGCCCCCAGACTCTATGTGCCAAGTCGCTCATGAACGGACCGTGCAGCGGTTCGGTTGACGGGAAGTGTGAAACATACAGGGAGCAGGACTGCGTCTGGCACAAGATATACGAGACATTGAAACAAAGAGGAAAACTTGAAAATTTCCAGACAAAAATTTATATGAAGGATTTTTCGAGGCTGAGAAATCAGGCCGTAAAAAAGGTGGTACCTAAAAAAATAAACATATCCTCCGGAGGAAAAAAATAATGAAAAAACGACCTTTGATAATTAAGATCATTTCCTGTCTGTATTTTGCATCCCCGATTGCAGTCTTTCTGCAGTTAATGTGGCTTTACAATATCAGGTTCTCGGAAATAGGATTGGTAGCCGAAGCAATAAACTGGCACGTTGTCCTGATGCTGCTCCTGACTCCTTTAGTGGGGTACGGGATCTGGGTGGTAAAAAAATGGGGATACTATCTTCTGATGGCCCATACCGTTTTTTTAATATCCAACAACATCATACTTTTCTTTCAGAAAACCACGGGACTGCCCGGGTTCGTTGTGCTCACGTTTAACCTCCTGCTTTCGGCGCTTATTATACTGTTCGTGAGAAAGGAGGTTTACGCCCCTTACTTCAACCCCAACCTGAGATGGTGGGAGCAGGCAACCAGGTATTACTACGACAACATGAAGATACTTATAAAGGCGTTTGATTCCGAAAAACTGGTTTTTGAAGCCGGAAGCTTTGACGTTTCCGAAACCGGTGTATTTATATCAACGGACAGCCCGGTGAAGATAGGCGACGTATTTAATCTGGAAATTAACCTCAACGATGAGTCTATACTGTATACAAAGGGCCTGGTGGTCTGGGTAAACCAGGGCATTGACAAGTTTCCGTGTGGTTTCGGATGCAAATTTGTGGACGTTGATGCGGTATTCAAAAAAAGGATCAGGTTTCATTTAAAAGACATCAATGCTAAAATAAGGGAAAGATAATCTTAAAGTATAATGAGATTATCCATACGGACAAAACTGATCTTACTTCTCTTTATACTCATGGTCGTTACCATCCTCCTCATATCCGGGCAGGCATACAAGGTCGCGCTCAAGGACATGTCCAACAACGCGAAGGCAAACACGAGGACGTATGCGAGAAACATCAGTAAGATAATCGAAGAAAGAATGCAGACCGTTAAGGAAAAGATCCTGTTCGCGGTGTTAAACGAGGAAATTGTCAGGAACGGGTCTACTCTTATCTTCAAGCGATCTCCGGAAGTTCTCGCCATTATCGAGTACCATTTTCCCACCCTCCATTCGATGCCGCAAAGACAGGGCATACTACTCAATCCCAACTACAGGTCTAAATATGAGATTAACGAGGATCAGTTTGTCAAAATGGAAAAATATGTGGATTTCAGGCTGGCGCTTAAAGATAACGAATTTATTA
>JAFGOL010000264.1 GCA_016926495.1 Oligoflexia bacterium | reverse complement strand
TACACCTTAACAGAATAAAATTTCTGTCTGGACAAGGAACCATTTATATATATCAAAGAGGGGGCGGTAATGCTTTTTTGCAAAAGCAACAGGGAACTGTTTACAAAACCGGTTATAAAAAGGGAAGCTGTCGCGGCCCTTACAACGTTTTTTACGGCCGCCTATATTATTTTTGTAAATCCCGACATTCTTTCCCTTGCCGGCATGGACAGGAGCGCGCTTATAGTGGTTACCTGCCTGGCTGCCGCGGCAGGTACTATAATTCTTGGCGTTGTCGCCAATGTGCCTTACATGATGGCCCCGGGTATGGGTTTAAACGCTTTTTTTACCTATACTATTGTTATAGGCCGGGGCGTTCCCTGGCAAACCGCCCTTGGCGTTGTTTTTATTTCGGGATTAATGTTTTTCATTCTTACAATACTGGGAGTCAGGGAAAAGGTTATTCTTGCCATTCCCAAATCGCTGAGGCTGGCAACCCCCGTGGGAATAGGTATCTTTATAGCTTTTATAGGTCTCAAGAATATGGGCCTGGTGGTGTCTGACGAGGCTACCCTGTTAACCCTGGGAAGGTTCAGCCCGACTGTTCTTATAGCCCTGGCCGGCCTGTTTATTATTGCCGTACTTGAGTTACTCAAGGTCAGCGGTTCGATTATTATCGGCATTGTTGTGTGTACCCTTATCGCCCTTTTGACGGGAAACGTATCTCTTCCTCAATCATATGTCTCCATGCCCCCTTCGATTGCGCCGTTGTTCATGGAGCTTAATATTCTGGACGCCCTTCAAATCAGCCTGCTTTCCTCGTTATTTGCGTTCATGTATGTTGATTTGTTTGACAGTCTGGGCACTATTATGGCTGTCAGTTCACAGGCCGGTGTTATAACGGAGCAAAATACAATACCCCGGCTTGGCAGAATACTTGCCGTGGATGCTATTGCCACAATGATCGGCGCGGTCCTGGGTACGTCAACAACTACTACGTATATTGAATCTTCCAGCGGCGTGGCAGCTGGCGGAAAGAGCGGGCTTACCGCTGTCTTTGTCGGGATTTTGTTTCTGCTTGCGATCTTTTTTGTACCCCTGATTTCAATAGTTCCTTCTTACGCCACGGCCCCGGCACTGGTGATAGTGGGCTTTTACATGATGAGAGAAGTAAAAAAAATTGATTTTGATCATTTTGACGAGGCTATGCCTGCTTTTCTTACCCTTATTTTAATACCGCTTACGTATTCCATAAACGTGGGAATTATGTTCGGGTTCCTGAGCTACTTTGTTATAAAGGTACTGCTCATGAAGTTTTCGGATATTAACTGGGTCCTTGTAGTTATCACTATTTTGTCCATGGTAAATCTTCTGGTTTTATAGGGACCGGTATAAAGTTTTGCCCCTAAGCTGCCGAAAAGAATAGTGATATGAAAAAATTATTTGCCGCAAGCCTGCTGCTGTTCATACTTGCGATGACAGTGGGTAATACAATAGACGAATTTTTATGGTTGAAAAAGCCTTCAAGTAATGCTTATATTAAGGATGCATATATTAACGCGTTAATTAAGAACAAGCAGGTTCAGGTTAAGAGCTACATAAAAAATGATGAAGAAATCAATTAGGTTGCTCTGGCTGTCTTATTTAACTTATTGATTTTAATGTGTTTTATTTTTGCGCTTCTGTGTTGTTGATGGATACGACAAAAAATGTTAAGTTTTCTTTGTTTTTTTCTTGAAATTTATACATACTCTGTAGTAATAGACATATAAAATAAACAAGAGAGTTTTAGGAGAGACATAAAATGGATTCAAGATTGGTAGGTAGCTTTTTAAGAAAGAGAAGGATCAGTTTAAGATTAACCCAGAGACAGGTTGCTGAAATGCTGGGATTTCAAACGTGTCAGTTTATTTCCAATATTGAGAGGGGCATCGCGGATATTCCGCCGTCGAGGATTAAGGATTTTGCCGAGGTACTTCAGGTTAACGCGCAGGAGCTTGCGGCAATGGTATCGGAATCCATGCGTACAAAACTGATGAAAAAAACATCTATCCCTCTGGGTCAGGAAGCCGGTTCAATGGGTAAAGAAGACGATCCTTTTGTGAACGCGTTTATTCTTGCGTGGCAGACCGCGGATGAAGAGGCCAAGGCCAGTATTAAATACCTTGCCATGAAGGTTTTGAATATGGATTACGAACTGGCTGAAGCCGGCGAAGACAGAATACGCAGGGCAGGAAGGCCCCCGTTATCAGTCAATCAATGAATTTTATATTCATCCTTTTAGTAACCGCAATTTCCAATATTTTTTCGCTTTGTATAATCGAGCAGGGTATAGATTTAAAATCCGGTATTCGAAAAAAAGATCCCGCGTCGTGGCCATCCATGCGCAAGTATATGCCGCTAAAGGATATAGGCGGTTACGGTAAGAACTGGATCAAGGTCAGGGATTTTGAAGGCGATCCGCATTGGGTTGAAAAAACGTACGTTACCCGGGATTTTTATTGCGGCGTGATCAAGAATAAGCCTACCTTTATCAGATCAGGTCCAGGCGGTAAGTACAGGGTCAAGTTCAAGGAAAAGGCCAGCCATTACGAAACCTACAAGATCCTTGATATACAGGGTGACTGGGTGCATATTACCGATATACATAATAATACGGGATGGATTGAGAGGAAATATCTCTGGATTTACTAAAAGCCTTTAATTAAATAAGGGTTTCCGGGAAAAACATTAATGAGCGATGTTGCAATAATCGGGGGCGGACTTGCCGGATCAGAGCTCGCTTTTCAGCTTGCTGAAAAAGGAGTTTCTGTTACTTTGTATGAACAGCGTCTTTCTGAAAATGCCGTAACCGGTTCCGGCGCGCATAAGTCAAGGTTGCTTGCGGAACTGGTATGCTCCAATTCTCTAAGAAGCAACAAAATGCATAGCGCGGCGGGATTGCTTAAGGCTGAACTGAGGCTGCTCGGCTCTTTGCTGATTGCGAAAGCGGACCGGTTTTCGGTACCCGCGGGTTCGGCCCTGGCTGTTTCACGGGAAGATTTTTCGGGTAATATTACCGATATTCTTTTCCGGCACGGAAATATAGATATAGTGGCTGAAAAAGTTGAAGATATCGGTCGGCTTTTATCCGCGCATCAATATGTCGTCGTGGCAAGCGGTCCGCTTACCTCGGGTGCTTTGTCCGGAAATTTAAAGAGGATCATGGGGAATGATTTTCTTTATTTTTATGATGCCATCGCGCCTATTATCGAGTCGGACAGCATTAACATGAACGTTTGTTTCAGGTGTGACAGGTACAACGTGGGCAGTGAAGCCGGTGATTACATCAATGTGCCGCTGAACATGGAGCAATACTATAATTTTGTCGGGGAATTGAAAAGGGGAAAAATGGTGCCTGTTCATGACGGGGACAGTAATATATTTTTCAGGGGATGCCTGCCGGTGGAGGTTATGGCGGCTGATTCCGACAAAACATTGCTGTTCGGTCCCATGAGGGGCGACGGATTGATTGATCCCGGTACCGGAAAAAAGCCTTTTGCCGCTATACAGCTAAGGCAGGATAACCTTTCAGCCTCGATGTATAATATGGTAGGCTTTCAGACAAGGCTGACATACCCCGAGCAAAAAAGAATTTTCAGGACGTTACCGGGCCTTGAGAACGCGGAATTTTACAGGATGGGCTCAATGCACCGCAATACATACGTAACGGCGCCGGCTGTATTTGCCGAAGACATGAGTTTAAAAGCCGACAGGAGTGTTTTTATAGCGGGCCAGTTGAGCGGAGTTGAGGGATACGTGGAATCCATCGCCCACGCAATGATAGTCGCCAGAAAACTTCTTTTCAGAATGGATCTTGTCAGCGATGGTAAATTCCCGGAAGTAAGCGCCATAGGGGCCCTGGAAAAATATCTTCTGCACTCGGAGCCGGCGCTTTTTCAGCCGATGAAAATAAATTTCGGTATTTTACCATCGTTAACCGACGATTCTAAAAAGAAATTTCTTAAAGGAAAGAGCAGGTTTGAACAAAGGCTCGCCTGTTCAAGAAGATCTGTTGCGTCTTTTGATATACAGCCATCCTTCTGATAATGGCCCTTTGGGAGATTTTTTTTATTATAATTAATTTTTTACTTATATTTAACGCCTTG
>JAFGOL010000263.1 GCA_016926495.1 Oligoflexia bacterium | reverse complement strand
GGGATGGTCTGTTTATGTTTTCGGGCTTCCGGCCCTTAAAGTTATTATTCTCTGCGTCGTGGCATGCGTGGCACTGGAATATGCCGTGCAGAAAATTTTTAAAATGAGGCTTTCGTACCTTGACGGAAGCGCCGTAGTTACCGGAATTCTGCTTGCAATGAATCTGCCGAGCTCTGCTCCGGTCTGGCTCTGCGTTGCCGGCAGCTTTATAGCCATTGTTATAGCAAAAATGGCTTTCGGAGGACTGGGGAATAATATTTTCAATCCCGCGCTCGTGGCAAGGGTCGCGCTTTTGATCTCTTTTCCTGTACAGATGACTCACTGGCCCAAACCCTTTGAAGGAGACGCGATTACCTCCGCAACGCCTTTGGGTCTACTGGGTACCGAAGGTGTCTCCGGCGTACAGAATATTTCACTCTATGATCTTTTTATGGGAAATATCGGTGGCAGCCTCGGTGAAGTATCGGTACTTTGCTTATTGCTGGGGGCCGCGCTGCTTTTCTACAAAAAATATATAAGGTGGGACGTGCCTTTTTCATTTATAGCCGGCCTGTCTGTTTTTATATTTATCGTTAATATGATCAGTCCGGGTAAAACAGCGGGCATACCTTTTCACCTGTTTTCCGGCGGCCTGGTGCTCGGTGCCTTTTTTATGGCTACAGACATGGTTACAAGTCCGCTTACAACAAGGGGACGCCTTATTTTCGGACTGGGCTGCGGCATAATTAGCGGCCTGATAAGAGTCTTCGGGAGTTTCCCCGAGGGTGTCTCTTTTTCAATCCTGCTTATGAACGCGCTTACACCCACCATTGATAAATATATACAGCCCAGGGTTTACGGCACAAGGAAAGGGAGGCCGTCGGCATGAACCTTAAAAAAACCGATAAAACGTCAGTTATGTTCGTTATACTTATAGTTATATCTGCGGTCAGCGCGGGATTAGTGTCCATGGTATACGGTCTTACAAAACCCGTCATCGAAAACCAGAAGCAGCAGAGAATAATAGACGCCGTCAAGGTGGTTTTGCCTGATTGCGACAATATCGAGAAAAAAGCCGAAGGAGTTGACAGTTATTTTGTCGGCACAAAGAACGGCGTTGCTGCGGGATGCGCGTTTACCACTGTAAGCAGCGAGGGTTACGGCGGAGATATCAAGATACTGATGGGTGTGGACATTAATTGCAGGATCACCGGGTTCCGGATAATGGAGCACCTTGAAACGCCCGGTCTTGGCACAAAGGCTGACAGTGATGAATTTAAAGATCAGTTTAAGGGCAGGGGGCTTGATAATTTCAATTTTCTCGTAGAAAAGGACGGCGGGGATGTTGATGCCATAACCGCCGCGACTATAAGTTCAAGGGCTGTAACTTCAGCCCTGAAAAAAGGAATAGAGAAATTCTCGGGACTATGCGCCTGTAAATAGAGGGAGGACCGATGTGGCAGATTTTTTACAAAGGTATTTTTAAGGAAAATCCCGTTCTGGTACTTTTGCTGGGTCTGTGCCCCACGCTTGCTGTAAGCAGCTCGGTTGAAAACGGCTTCGGCATGGGTATTGCCGCCACATTTGTTCTTATATGCTCCAATATCGCTATTTCCCTGGTGAAAAACATTATTCCGGATAATGTAAGGATACCCTGCTTTATTGTTATAATAGCCTCCTTTGTGACCATAGTTGATCTGCTGCTTGCCGCGTATGCTCCCGCGCTTCATATATCTTTGGGCATTTTTATCCCCCTGATCGTTGTTAACTGTATAATACTGGGAAGGGCAGAGGCTTTTGCCAGCAAAAAAACCATTTTAAAATCAACTCTTGACGCCGTAGGTATGGGAATAGGGTTTACGCTTGCCCTGATGCTGCTTGGGACAGTCAGGGAACTGCTGGGCAACGGCACATGGTTCGGTCTGCGTGTAAGCTCAGGCACGATCCTGCCGGTACTGATCATGATAATGCCGCCCGGAGCTTTTATCGCCCTCGGATTTATACTGGCAGGTATTAATAAAATTCAGGCACGCAGGAGTTAAACATGTACTTATCCCTGTTTTTTGGAAGTATATTCGTAGCCAACATCGTTTTTTCACAGTTCCTGGGTATTTGCCCGTACATTGGGGTTTCAAAAAGATTTTCAACCGCCCTCGGAATGGGAGCGGCTGTTACTTTTGTAATGTTTCTTGCCTCAACAACCACTTTTATTATCTACCACGGTGTGCTTGTTCCTCTGGGTATTGAGTACCTTATTACGATAGTATTTATCCTGGTTATAGCGGCCCTGGTGCAGCTTGTTGAAACAGCGATGAAGAAGTTGTCTCCGCCCCTGTACAGTGCCCTCGGTATTTACCTGCCGCTGATAACAACCAACTGCGCCATACTCGGTGTTGCCATACTGTGCATACAAAAGGATTTTTCCTTCATGCAAATGATGGTCTATGCCCTGGGTAACGCCCTGGGATTTACTCTTGCGATTGTTTTATTCTCCGCAATAAGGGAAAAACTGGAGCTTGCGAATGTTCCAAAGGCTTTAAAAGGCGTACCCATAGCCTTTATTGTTGCCGGCCTGCTTTCAATGGCCTTTATGGGCTTCAGCGGCCTGTCATGATTTACCTGAGTCTGTTCTAACCTGACCGCCGGGGGAATGTAAAGCCGTAAACACATAATCATAAACAAAAGACCGCTGCATAACTCCCCATTTTTAGTATTAACATTTCAGCAATAAGGAGCCAAAACCCTGCTTCGTATATATTCTTATCTGATTTTTTTCACTCGCACCCGCTTCAGCTTATTCGTCACTAATATTAACATGGCCTAATCCGGCTGGTCTTTACTGCCGTAAGCCCCGCCGGATAACTCCATGTAACATATCATACTAATTAGTGTTCAAGATTGCGTTTTATGATACACTATCCGTAGATATCAGGAGGGG
>JAFGOL010000262.1 GCA_016926495.1 Oligoflexia bacterium | reverse complement strand
CGCTAAAGAAAAGTAACATAATTTTGTCCTGCTGCTGGCCGCTTTTGCCTGCCGATTAGTGGCCGCTTTTGAGGTGCCGATCCGGGTGCCGTTACTTTGACAGATCATAAAACACAAAAAGTTCTGAACGTATTACCAGTATAGAGTTTTAAGCAGATTTCCGACGTAAGCTATTTTCTTCTTAGTGCTACAGTTTTCTGTTTTTCATTGAACTCGTCGTAAAGGACTTTATTTGGTATTTTCATGGATATTGCTTTAAAAGCGGCCTTAGCATTTTCGTTAATATCAGTCCTGATATGCATTCCATAGTCTTTGATCTTCATCTTTACTACTTGTACTTTTTTTAAATCAGATATTACCTGTGAGTAAGAAAGTTCTTGATCACATGCCTTTAGCTTTTGTCACACCTTCTCCTACTTCAAAATTTAATGTTTAAATAACATAATATTAATTCAAGGACAACCTTAAGCAATCTTTGACAAAATATACTGATTAATAGAAATACCTTGCTCTGCTGACTTGATTGCTAAAGCCTTATGGATTTCCGGAGAGACCCTCAATGTTAAATTACCTTTATAATTTTTTAAACCTAAAGGTTCAGGAATAGATTCCTTTTCTTTTTTCATCCATTTTACTGTTTCAGCTACTACAATCTTAATTTGCTCAAGAGCTTCCTCAGGTGTTGAACCATGGGCCATTAATGATGGAAATTCAAGGCAGTTTGCTAAATGGACTTTATCCTCCTCGGACCATTCAACTCTGTATGTATACTTATCAATCATTTTTTTCATCTAACACCTCCAGCTTTTCTAAAGCTTTTTTAATAAGCCTTACTTGATATGGTTTTGCCATTTTACCGTCTTTCTGTATATTGATCCTTGGATCTCCTTTCCAGGGAGTTTTAAATATATGATGGCTTCCTTTTATTCTCGGTTTGCCAAAATACTTAATGCATATATTTAATAATTCTTTGAACGATACGTTCTTTTCATTATCCAATTTTTGCATCTACTTATGATAGCATATACGATAGCATGTTTTCAAGCCTTTTTTTATCAAAGAAATAATTATGGAACAATTAAGTTGTGGAACAAAGAGTCTTTTAGCTGTGGAACAATCTCAAAGCTAAGCTGCCCAAGCCAACGCTTCGGTTCGAAGATTGCGAACATCTCTCCGTAAGGATATCTTAAAGATATCCGGTCGCAATTTGCGACCAGTTCATTCTTTTCTGATTTGCTTAATTGAACCCGGAACGGTTACAGTTGTAATAAAACATGTCGAAATTTAACTCGAATGGTTTGGGGTCACGAAGTAACCGAACACGGCCCTGCGGTTTTTTATATTACCTTAGCAATACTTTCCACGTTGTCACAGATATAATCAGGACCGAGCAACTCAAGTATTCCGGCCTTCTTCAGTACCTTGTGGGGGTGCTTTTGCAGGTTACATATAAAAAGCGATATCCTGCGGCTTCTGCAGATATTAATAAACATTTCAAGGTAATGCACCCCTGTGGCGTCTATTGCCATTACGTCTTTCATCTTTAAAATTATCAGCCGTATATTGGCGCCGATCTGTTTATCAACATCCATAAGTTTTTCTGCAGCGCCGAAGCAGAACGGCCCCTTTATTTCGTATAAAAGAACGCTGTCGCTGTAATCTGCCTGTATCTTTTCCCTGAGTTTTTCCTCGTTAAGGGAGTCCGTTCCGTTATACTCAACCAAATCAACGCTTGAAAGCTCGGCCATGCGCCTCATAAACAGAAACGAAGCGAGAACTATACCGACCTCAATAGCAATTACAAGGTCAAAAACCACTGTCAGTAAAAACGTTAATATAAAAACAGTTGAATCGCTTTTGGGAGCTTTCCTGATGTTGGTAAAAACCCGCCAATCCCCGATATTGTAGGCCACCACTATTAAAACAGCCGCTAAAACAGTCAGCGGGATCATGTTCATGAACGGCATCATGGCAATCATAATTACAAGAACGGTGAGAGAGTGAACAATGCCAGCCACGGGTGTTCTGCCGCCGCTCCTGACGTTCATTGCAGTACGCGCTATCGCACCTGTTGCCGGAAGCCCTCCCAGTAACACGGAAAAAATATTCGCCAAACCCTGCCCCATTAACTCGGCATTAGATCTGTGATGCCCTCCGATCATACCGTCCGCCACTACCGCCGAAAGCAGGGATTCAATCGCAGCAAGCATGGCAATACCGAAAGCAGGGCCCACAAGCGATCTAACAGTTGCAAAATCAATATCCGAAGGAAACGTAAACGCCGGAAGTCCGGCCTTAATATCATGGAATCTGCCGCCGATGGTTGCAACGTCGGTCATGTGAAAATACCCGACAAGAAATGTCCCCGCAAGAATGGCAAAAAAAGACGCCGGAACATACTTTGAGATTTTACCCGCGATATTTTTCCAGAATATCATGATTAAAAGTGATACACCGCCGATTATTATTGTATTTGTATTAACGGTATGAATGCTTTCATAATATTGCCTGCACAGTTCCGGAAATTCAGGTGATACATCCTGCATCGACAGCCCCATAAAATCCCTTAGTTGTTTAAAAAGGATCGAAAGCGCGATCCCGGACGTAAATCCCGTAACAACAGGAAAAGGAATAAATTTTATAAGCCTGCCCATTTTAAAAACAGCCATAAGAGCCAGTTGCAAAAATATTTTAAAACCGGTTGCCTAAGTTGAGATTTCTAGGATTATTTCAGGCAAGAGCAGTGTCTGGTTATTT
>JAFGOL010000261.1 GCA_016926495.1 Oligoflexia bacterium | reverse complement strand
TGAAAGTGTTAAGGTTTCCGGCTTTGGAAATTTTATTGTCAGGAGAAAAAAGTCCAGGATAGGCAGAAACCCGCAAACCGGGGAAACCATGGAGATATCAGCCAGAAGCGTCCTGACTTTTAAACCGTCACAGGTATTGCGCGATGCCGTTAATAAGGATTATGCCTGATTTATGGTTGATGTTGAAGCATTGGCCCAGAATATTCTCTTTGAAGAAAATTTTCTTCCCGAAAGTTATATTATAGCAGAAGACGTCGAAGGCGAATTGAGATCACATGAAAATGAAACGGAAGACGACGATTCTGATGAAAAGATAGTCGCGATCCTTGAAAATTTTCCGGACAAAACTTACCGTATAGGAGAGGTGGCCGAACTGGTCGGTGTCAAGGTACACGTTATAAGGTACTGGGAAAGCGAGTTCGGGTCACATATAAGGCCCCAAAAAACACAGGGAGGTCAGCGTCTTTATACCACCAGGGACGTGGAGTTTCTGATCGATATTAAAAGGCTTCTTTACAGGGAAAGGTACAGCCTGTCCGGAGCAAAAAAAAAGATCAGGGAATTGTCAGCTACCGAGGAGTTGCCGCTTGTTTCAAAGGAAGTTCTTGTTGTGCTGAAAGAGGAGCTTGAAGAGCTTTCCGGAGATATCAGTCGCGCCTTAGAAACTCTAGACGGTTTTTGCCGCCGTTTTTAGCCGCATACAGGGCTTTGTCAGCGTCTTTTACAAGATCACCAGGATTTGATACTATTTGAGGGTAAGATGAAATACCCGCGCTGATGCTTATAATACCAAGGGGTTGTTTGTTTCTTTCGCCTATATTGATGTTATGAACTTTTTTTCTTATTCTTTCCGCGAGATCCATGCAGCCCTCAATGCCTGTCTCCGGCAGCAGGATCAGGAATTCTTCGCCCCCGTACCTGGCCGCGAAATCCGTAGTTCTTATTTCATTTCTGAAAATCTCCGCAAAGCTTTTTAACAGCTTGTCTCCCGTTATGTGACCGTTCGTGTCATTGAAATGCTTGAAATCGTCGGCGTCTATCATAATAACGGATAAGGGTTTTTTATACCTCTCCGCCCTTTCGCCTTCGTTTTTCAGCGTTTCCTCGAGATATCGCCTGTTCCATAGTCCCGTCAGGGGATCGGTAAGAGAAAGTCTTTCAAGCTGTTCGTTTGCCTCCTTGAGCTGCATTGTCCTTTCCCTTACTTTGTCTTCCAGGGACTGGTTGATCTTTCTTAATTCCCTTACCAGGTCGTTTCTTTCCATGGCCCTTTTGACCGACTGCTCGATGAGGTCCATATCAAAAGGCTTTTCAATAAAATCATAAGCCCCGACCCTGATTGCCTCTATGGCCGCTTCCTTGTCTCCGTGCCCCGTTATAAATATGGCAGGCTGGTCGTATCCCATCGCCTGTATTTTTTTTAAAAGACTGAGCCCGTCTATGAAAGGCATCTTTATATCAATGAGCAGTACGGACGCGTCCCGGAGGGCGTTAGTGTCTTCAAGCAGTTTCCTGGGGTCCGTGATGCTCCTTGTTGTATAATCCAGCTTATTCAGCCTTGTTGAAAGGAGTTTCTGTATAGTCTCCTCGTCATCAATAATATATATGATTTTATTTTCCATAATCCTGATTTATTAGTTAAGATGTTATATATGGGCAATAGAAGAATACTTTCAAAATACCGTATTGGCAATTTATTATTTGTTATCCTGAGCATCGGTTTAGGCGCGGTTGTGATGCAGATGTTGATCGTGTTCCTTAAAGCGGCGTACGTGTCGGGTGCGGACGGGGAACTGAGGATACTGTACTATTCCTCCCTCTTATGCGTTTTACTGGGAATAAATGTTTATCTGATAAACAGGCTTGTAAAAAAAGTCGTGGACCTTAACGTCTTTTCGTCCGTTATTTTATCCATGCTGTTTTTTTTCTATTGTGTGATAATCGCGTTGAATTATTACCCCGGCGCCCTGAACTGGTTTTATGTGTTCTTTATATTGTTTGTGTCGGTCCTCATGGTTTTTGCTCTGTTATTATGGCGTCGCAAAGGTGGTGTCGCCATATTGCTGTTTTTTGCTTCAGGCTCGATCCTGGGAGCGGCGCTTAACAGCCGTTTAGTGATAGACGACGTTATTTCAGTCTGGTTTATAAGGTCCGTGGTCGTTTTGTCTGTTCTTTTTCTTTCAGGCCAGTTTTTCGGATTATTCGGGATTGTAAAAAAACGGCATTATCTGCCGGTACTGTCCTCTTTTCTGCTGCTGCTCGCGGTTTTATATCCCCCGGATCCCGGCGGGCTTATAAGGGAGATGAAACAGCGGCGTTACGTTAAAATAGGAGAAGCACCTTACGAGTACGTTGACAGTGCCGAAACAGGCAATAAAAGGGTTGATGTTCTTTATGATAAGAATCTCAGTGAGGGCGTGTTTGTTTTCAGGGAAAATGAAGTTGTCGCTCCGTATACCTATCCCCTGGGCATACGGCATCGGGTAGCCTTTTATACAGCCTTATTGCAGCATACCGTACCGGTGAAAAGAATACTTTTTACAGGCGACATGTATGCCGGATTTTGGGACGCCATGAAGGGATTTTACGGTATTGAGGAGATGTTTTACTCTCCTTTCGACCCTGATTCCTCACGTATATGGTCGGGATTCGCTGTCCCCTCTATATTTAACAGGATTGAGCCCGCGTCCGGAATTTCCGGCGGTAAATATGATTTAATTGTACTTTTTCCTCCCTGTAGCGGGACCCTTGGCCTGTATGCCTATCTGGACGTCCCGGCGTTCGGGAGACTTACAGGGCAGCTTGATAAAGACGGTACATTGATTGTTTTTTACGGCGGAAAGAACAGGAAAGTGGTTTCGGGACTGGTCGGGAATAATACAAAAAAGCTGTTCAAATTCATAAAACGCCTTGAAACGGATGATTTGAGTGTTTTTATAATGTCAAATTTCAGGGATAATATTACAAATTCTTCCCTGGAGCTTAAGTACAGGCTTGTGCATGTTTATGAAAGCGGGGACTACGGCAGCATCAGGCAATACCTTGACGGACAGGATACGGTCTTTAATGATTTTAACTCCGGTTTGGACGGCGGTAAGGATAAGGAGAGCTTTTATCTTGTAATAATAATAGCATTTTCGATAATTGTTTTTCTCGCGGTATTTATTCTTGTTATGGGTAAGTATCACAGGTACAGGTACGGTTTTCATGAATTCATCATATACCTGGTGATAGGCTTCTTTTGGAGCAGTATCATGATTTCATTTCAGGTTACGACAGGCTTTCTGTACAGGGAATTTCCTTTGTTTACCGCTTCTTTGCTGTTGGGGCTGATATGTTCTTTTGTTTTGCGGCACAGGCTGGAAAGAATGATTTTTACGGGCAGGTATTTTCCCCTTGTAGGCTTTATTTTCGTTATCAATATTGTTGCATCATGGGCGGTTTATGTGCACGGAGGAATTAGCCTTGCAATAGGTCTCATATATGCCTTCCTGGCCGGTATGCTGAATGTTTTCAGGTACCCGGGGGAATACCGCCTGGGGAATAATACCGTTATGTTGCCCTCATTTTTAACAATAAGCGCCGGTTTGGGCACTGGAATATTTCTATATCTTGTGCTTCCCCTTGGTATAAATTATAGCAATTATTATCTTGCATTTCTTGCGATAATCATGCTCTTATATGGTAGTCTTACGGGTAGAGAAAAGGGTATATGAGGTTTTTTTATAACATATTGTTATTTATGGTTTCTGCCGTATCTTTAGCCGGGTCTGGCGTTGCATCGGATTTTTTTGAGCATAAGGTGTACTTTGAGAAAACCGACTTTGAGCTTCACGTGTTCAAAATAAAGGGGGAGGAAAAGGGTAATACCCTCATGATCATAGGCGGCATACAGGGAGACGAGCCGGGTGGCTATATCAGTGCGGACCTGTATGCGGACATAAGGCTCAAAAAGGGCAATATTATTGTTGTTCCGAGGGCTAATCTTATCTCGATCCTTGCGAATAAAAGACAGATAAACCAGGACATGAACAGGCGTTTTGACAAGTTAAGCGAAGAGAATATTTATGAAGACAAGATAGTATCCGTACTCAAGGCGCTGATGCAGGAATCGGATCTCCTGCTGAATCTTCATGAAGGCAGCGGTTTTTTTAATCCTAAATATATAGACAGAATGAATAATCCCTACAGGTTCGGCCAGTCAATAATTGCCGACGCTGACTCTTTTAAGTCGCCAAGATGCAACTGTGAGCTCAAGCTTCGGGAAATGGCGGAAAGGGTTATTGAAAAGGTAAATCCAAAGATCAGGGATGAAAAATTAAAATTCAGATTCAACAACCACAATACTTTTTCCAAGAAGACGATTCATCCCGAGCAGCGCAAGTCTGCCACTTACTACGCGTTGTCCGTAATAGGAATTCCCGCTTTTGGCGTGGAAGCCTCAAAGTCCATACGGGATTTATCAACCAAGGTTTATATGCACTCGATGGTGATAAACGCGTTTATGAAGGAAATGGATATAGAGTTCGCCACGCCGTCCATCGAGCTTGTGGAGCCTTCCCTTAAGTATATT
>JAFGOL010000260.1 GCA_016926495.1 Oligoflexia bacterium | reverse complement strand
TGCTCAAGCAAATCCGCCATCATTGTCCAGTCCTTTCTTATATGAACGGGAATAAGCTCTGTAAGAATATTCAGCAAGTCATTTTCAAGTTCCGCCGCCGTACTTCCGTTACACGCAAGCCTGCTGAAATTTTCGCCGTACCTGTCCTTGATAATCATAACAAGCTGCGCAATCCAGTCAATACCCTCCAGGACATCGGTAAACATTTCACTCGATTTGGCAATATCGCCTGCTCTGAGTTTTGAGCCTATATCTTTAAGGGCAATAACCACCTTTCCGATATAGGTAACAACATCCGTTGTCAGACCCTCAACCAGCTTGACATTTCTTTCAGGCCCGTCAATGAGCGGTTTCAGGTCTATCTTATTCTTTGAAAGTAATTCCTGGTTTCTTATCATACATCAACCTCCTTGGAATTCCTGCTTTTTAAGAGATCCCTCTTTTGCGCCTTGTCCCCCGTAACCTGCGTCAGTATCTGAAACGCATATTGTATACAGGTAGCCAGGTTACAGTAAATTTCCTTTGTTTCTATGGCCAGTTCCCCGAGTTCCTTTGCTTCAAGGCATTCCTTGTCCACCTTCAGCTTGTTCACCAGCGGCATAATGTATTCGGAAGTCTCTCCAAGTTTCACGATATTTTCGTCAACGATAAGCAGTTTCCCGCTAATGCCTTTTATTGACTCAAGTACAAGGTTTTTGCTTTCAAGCTCCTTGAGCAAAAGATCAGTATACCGTATTCCGATATCGGTAAGGTGGTACAGCTTTTCAAGAAGGTCCATTACAGAAACAAGTTCCCGGATCGTTGCCGGATCGGGAAATGTCTCAAAGTCCAGGCTTCCGTGATTATAATCGCTGTATATGCTGTCCCAGAGGCTCCTGTATATAGCGGACATAATACCCCTTGTATCGGCAATCCTGCCGCAGACGGGCATATACCTTTTGGCCGAATATTTTTTCCCTGATATGGTACGTGCTTCAATAATTTCTCCCTTAAAAATAGCGTAAGTTCCTTCGGAATCATTATGTACAAGAGGTCCCTTGAACAAAACGGAAGCCGAAATCCTGTCGATTATGTCAACAGGCACCAGGGATTTGCATTTCATGTTAGCGCAGGGAATAACATAATCACACGGATAGCAGTCTATTTCAGGAACAACCGAATAATTGGTGGAATATGAATAAGGTCCGGTTTCATAAATGTTAGAAGCGCCTATGGATACACATACAACCGGAACGTCAAGCGCGGTCGCTATGTGAAGCGTTCCCGTATCATTGCTGACCAGAAGATCGGCCCTGGTCAGCAGCGCCGCAAGCTGCTTCACGTTTGTCTTGCCCGTAAAATCGTAGATATTTTTGTTAATAGAAGCGGAAATAATTTCATCAGCCAGAAATTTTTCCTTAGCTGAACCCAGAATTATAAACCTGATATTGGGATCCCTGACAGAAAGCCTGCCGATAAGTTGCGCGAAATTTACTGGCGGCCACCTTTTGGAGATCCTGCTTGCCCCGGGCTGCAGGGCTACGATCTTGTCAGACGAAGCTATCCCCAGCGAAGTAAGTTCATTATTAACCCATGCCTTGTCAGCTATGGACACATGCATATAGAGGCTGGTGTCCTTATCTTCCACCCCGCATATCCCCCTGAAAATATCCACAATATGCTTTGTATTCATTCCCTTTTTCAGCACATTCGCTACAAAATATTTAGCCCACTCACCCCTTACCGTATAGTAGCCGTCGCTGCTTCTGGTCAATCCGTATTTTTGTCCGGCATTGACAAGATAAGTTATGTACGAACTGGCGAGGGAAAAGGTCAGATTATAAACAATACCGTAATTACGCTCGGAAAACTCATTAACCAAATCTTTCAGTTTACCCACGGATTCCACAAGAGATCCCTTCCTTTGAAGCAGGTTATCCAGTATCTCCCCCGAATCAAGGGTAAACAGATTGTTGATAAAAGGATTAGCTTCAAGGACGTTACTGAATGACTTCCTTACCAGAACATCTATCTGCGCGTCCGGATATTTTTGCCGTAGTCCGAACAATACCGGGGTAGTCTGTAAAATATCACCCATCCTGGCAAGCTGTATTACAAGTATTTTAAGTTCATTTTTTTTAGCGCACATAAAGACCTCCGTGTCTTTAAATAATCAGTTTGACTCTCCCAGTTGCTCCTTCATCAGTTCTTCCAGCAGAAGGTAAATCGCCTCTCTTTTACCGAATTTTCCGGACTCGCGTATTTCCGTCGTTATTTCGCTCAATATTTTTCTGGGGTCCCTGGCCGTATTTTCATTTCTCGATGTTTTTTCATTTTTATCCATACTATATCCTCCCGGGGTTTTTGGACAAACCCTTAATAATTTCCGACATAAACGAAGCCCTTGAAAAAAGGTCCTCGAAAGTAAAGATAACCGTTTTCGCGAGTGGGAAAAGATTACGCACATGTAAATCGTCGCGCGCGCTCCTGAAAGAGGCCACAAGGGGCGACAAAAAATCATATCCCTGCCCCAGGGAATAGATCGCGTCGTCAATTTCTTTTATGCGTTTTCTGGAGTTTTTGATTTCATTTAATTCCCTTCCGGGAATGGAGACGGTGGCCAGAAAATCCCTCGCGGCCTTTTGCCCCGAGAACGCAAGATTTTTAAGCTTTTCCATAGGCTCAATGGAAGACCCGGCGTCTTTAACAGCTTCTTTTACGCTGCCGTCGGTATACTTAGCCAAAACGTGCTCGGCTATATACTGTACTTCCCGGTCTATATCCACAACCCTGTCTATATATTTTTCTCCGATGGACAGAAACCTGCGGGGATCACCCGCCCTGATCCTTCTGCCCAGGGTATTTTTCCAGATAGCCCTGTATATCCACCTGTACAGTTCCTTAACAGACATGGACACAGGGTGAGCCGGAACATATTCAATAAATCCGTCAGAGTCCAGCCGGGAAATCCATACCGTTTCATTCCCGGGTTCAGTATCGGATATACTTACGTTATCAATAATTTTTTTCAGGAGGTTTAAGGTGCTTTCCGGGCTGTTACCGTTATATGACAAGACAAAATTTCTTTCGCCGCAGGGGCCGTACCTTACAAAGTCCCTGTTGTCCGATTCCGCAAGATGAATTACCCTTATTCCCATAAGGGAGGCAAGTAACGACGTTTCAAAGTTTGACGATATAACAACTTCGCAGGAAAGCATCGCTGACAGGGAATCAGGTGTATTAAACACCGCAATATTATAATCGTTAAAACCGCCGCCTGCCTTAAGCGCATTGTTTAAAGACGGACAATCCAGAAAAATACTTTTATTCTTTATTCCCTGCGACCCGCCCTTTTCGTCCGGGGAAATATCAAGCGGAAAAATCCGCTGCCCGGCGGTAAAAAATCCTGCGCCACAGGTAAAAATATCCATATAATGAAACAGGTTATATTCCGATTCATACGCCACGTCGTTAAGATAGTTAAACCACGGTTCATCTATCCATTTATGCCCGTACTCGTCAAAAGTTAGCCCTTTGACGGTATGGGCGTTAAGCATCGAGGTGATGATTCCGCCTATTCTCTTATTTGTCACATTAATTACGAGATCGTATTTAACCGAAAGCAGCGTGCTGAGATGGTCCTTTATAAACCTGTAGTTATCGATAAGATTAAGAGACGGATCGTCAAGCCTTTTGGATATTTCGTCCTTTTCAAAAAAGAAAAATGAATCAATGCCTTTTATCATTTCCGCAATATTCTTATATCCGCTGTTTATAACAAGCGTAACCTGTGAGCGCGGAGATTCCGATTTAATACTGTATACAAGCGGAAGGGTCATATAAAGCTCTTTAAGGCCCAGAAGATTTACTATTACTATCTGTTCGGGATCATTTCTCATAAGTCGTTACACGCCCTCTGCCTGGATACTTCCCTGATCAGGAGAAAATATCTGTCTGTATCGGTAAGTTTACCCTGCATATTGTCCGCGACATCATCAATGGAGATAAAACAGTTGTCCCTGTACCTTGAAAAATAATCCGCGAGATCCCGGTCTCCCTCGGACTTTTCAATTAAATCCTCCACTCTGTAATTAGGGGAATAATACATAATCAAACCACCTCCGTGCGGTTTTGCCGCGTATCCGAAATTTCCATGATCTGTTTGAGTTCCTTTGCGTAATAATAATCGGGGTCCGCTACAAGTATTTTTTCAAGCTCAAGCGAAGCGTGCATAAAACGGCCCAACTGGTATAGAATTACGGCGTAGGTATAGACAATATCGGAATTAAGGGGATCCCCGTGAAGATATTTCTCTATATAGGGCAGGACATTAGGCAGACGTCCTGTTTTGAATGAAAGATTTATGCAGGCATTAAGCGCGACTATGTTGTCCGGTTCAAGGGAAAGGGCCCCGTCCAGTTTCTGATATGCTTCATCGTAACGGTTGCTTTCAATAAGGACCATCGCACAGCCCGTAAGCGCGCCGGTGTTTTCCCCGTTCAACTCAAGTGATTTTTCAAAGAAAAATTCCGCTTTTTCATAATCCCCGTCCTGATAGGCCATTATTCCCAGATTGGAATATATAATATCGCTGTTCCCATCAATTTTCAGACAGTTTTCGTAAAAAACCCGGGCAGTTTTTATATCCCCCAGCTTTGTATAGGCGTTTCCCAGAAGTTTCCTGACTTCAAAGGAATATTCCGGGGCCAGCTTTATATTGTCAAGTATCTCATTAAGGAGATTGATCCCCTTGATTACCGAAGACCTGTCCGTTGATTCTATCAACGATGCTGAATATAAAATGATGTTCTGGATGCTGGGTTCCTTCCTGCATAAAAAGCTGAGCACGGTATTGCTTGATTCGTGGTTTCCCTGACGGGATAAAAGGTTGGAAAGATCTCTCAACAGTTCCGGTTCTGCATCCCCGTTATTGAAGCGTTCCGCTAATTCTTCCAGTTTCATCTTCCCCCTCCATGGGTAATTTGTTATTCGGACAATAAATTAGCTTGCAATACCTATGCCACAAAACAGGGACAGATTAATAAAACAGACATGGTTTAGGCAGTCCGTTAAAATACGCGACCAATAAGACTTTGAGAAATCATCCATGAATAGGATCAATGATCTCACCACTAAAGGGTATTGTCAAGGACATGACAATGACTCTCTAAGTGTGATGTATTTGACACAGCCGGCGTCCTGAAAAAATTATATGCGCCGGTATAGGTCAGGTATATAATATTTATGGGGTTATAGGGGGTTATGGCGTTATTAATTATT
>JAFGOL010000259.1 GCA_016926495.1 Oligoflexia bacterium | reverse complement strand
TCTAAAAAATCTATAAAATTGCTAAAGTTCATGTAATTTTTACCGATAAACTATAAGACGCAATTAGGGGGTAAGTGCCTGAGACATTTAAATATTTAAGATTATTAGTTTTATTAAAGGGGGACCATTATGAGTGACAATTTCAAAAAAAGATTTGATCTGGATCCTGCTGAGCAGGAGATGGAAAGCCGGGAAGAACTTTCCAAGGGCTCACGGGAAGAAGAGGATCTGAATTACGCGACTTCTGAAAGGTTTGAAGAAGACAAGGTAAAGGTCGTGGATTTTTTAAAGTTTCCTCGCACAAAAAGAAAAATGACGGAATTTATGGAAGAAGCATATAAGTCATTCGAACAGGAAAGTGTTGAAAGGACTATCAACAGGGTGCTCTATGAGCATAAAAGCGAGCTTGAAGGTTCGACCGAGTGGCACAAACCCGGCCATATCGGGCCGTTGATGTATGAATACCTCAACATGATAGGCGTTGAGAGCGCTTTTGTAAGCGGTTTGCAGCATACAAAGTCCTCGCTGACAAAAACAGTGCAGCAAAGGGTTGACGAAATTAACACGTTGCTGAGAGGCGTCGGCGGTTTTAACAGGCAGATAAAGGCTTCTTTTACAAGAAGCGCAGCGGTCTATCTTGAGCAGGAAGATCCCAGGAACAAGCACAGGGAAAGAGTTATTTTTTCAATCAACCTGGGTGATTTCGAACTGCGCTACCCGCTGGATGAATCCGCGGAGCAGGAAGTAGTTGAAGACGGGAGAACATTGAGAAGAATGGTATGGGACGAGGCTGTAAACACCCTGTCGGAGATCGTTTCAAACACGGGAATGAAACCCAAGTATGTTAAGAACGACAAAAATTCCTGCGTTTTTACAATGAAGCAGTACCTGCTTTCCAAAAACGATAAAACACCGGACGAGTATTTCTCTTTTGAACTGAGATATATCAACCAGGATACTAAAAACAGGATGTCAGAGCATTATCATTCAAAGATTAACGAATATAATGAAAAGATCGAGGCCGGCAAAAAGCAGAAAGAAGGCTTTTTAGTAGGAAAGCGAAGAAAAAAAGCCATCGAAGAGCAAATCGAGATACTCGAAAAGGACAGGGATTTCTATATAGGAACGCATCCCGATCCAGAGGAAATAGACTGCGGACTTATCTTTTCAATTTATGTAAACACCATGAAGGACTACACCATAACAAAAGACAAGATGCAGGTTATCATGACAAAATACATTCTGGCTCTTAGTGAGATAGCAGTAGACAAGAGTATGGACCAGCAGGTCAACACGGTTTATCAGCAGGGCCAAAACAGAAAACCGAATTTTCAGGACATGGATGCCAAGCCGAACTCGGAGGGTGGCCAAAGAGTTGTGGTTTTAAAGAATGATCTTTTAAACAAGAAAAAGGCAGGCTGAGCTTAAAGCAGTCCTGTAAATGAATCTTTTTTAAAAGGAGAACTTTTATGTCTGATGAAAAAAATAAAAAGGGTGAGAAAACCTTTTGGGAAGAGTCCTTCCAGGGATCCGATTGCCCCAAGGGGCCCGAAAAGCCATGGTCATCCGAGATGGAATCGCAGGCGGAGAATGTCGTGAATTTTCTGCAGGATTCCGGTAACAAACAGAAACTCAAAGACTTTATAGTGGAAACATACAAGGAGATGGAGTCCCAGAAGGCCGGAGAATTCAAGGCCAGGGTACTCAACGAGATGGAAGTAAACAGCAACAGGAAGGAGGAGTATCATACTCCTTCAAACATTACGCCGCTGCTGGCAAAAACTTTCAACATGTTTGACACCGAGCAGGCTTTTGCGAGGGGTATGCAGGCAACCTACTCAAACCTGACACGTTCCGTAGAGGACAGGGTTGAGGAAATTAACAGGCTGCTTTCCGGCATAGGCGGATTCAGTTCACAGTTGAGGGGCTGTTTCGCAAGAAGTACAGTGGTATTTCTCGAACAGGATGATCCCACTTATCCTTTCCGCGAGAGGTTGATCTTTTCCGTTCATCTGCCGTCTTATGAACTGAAAAATGACTGGTCAAGGAACGCAAACGGGGAAAAGGACGCGTACGGAAGGACCACGCTTCAGGCTACATGGGATGACGCGGTTAATGCCCTTGCGCAGATAATTGAAACGTCGGGCCTTAAGCCTAAGTACTGCAAGAATGACAGGAATTACGGACGGTTTGTTATGAAACAGGACCTCAGAAGCAGTTCTGTGCTTCCGGACGAGTATTTCTCCATTACACTGGATTACAACACGAGCGAAAAAATAAAAGACATGTGTTCTGTTTATAACAGGATTTTCAGGAGATATGAGCAAAAGCTCAGGAAGGCCAAAAAGAAACTGGATTCCTATCCGCTGAATTCCGAATCGCCGAAATATGCCAGGATCAAAAGAAAATATTTCAGCATAGAACAGGAAAAGGATTATTTTCTCGGGACTATTCCTGATCCCAACCAGCTTGAGGAAGGGTTGCTGCTTGTAATCGAAGTATCTACCCTTAAGGATTATCATATAGTCAAGGACAGGATGCAGTCGATCATGACAAAATTTATCCTGCATTTGTCCAAAATTGCTTCGCACGAGGCGGAAAGGAACCCGAATCTTGCCTATGAACTCTGGAAGTCAGGCAAGATTAACGGGGAAAGTTCCGATAAGAACGGTAAGCTGATCAGTGAACGGGAACTGTCGTCGATTCAGGAGTATGTAGTTGACGAATCAGCTCTTAAATTATCAAAAAGGAAAAAGGTAGCTTGATTTTATGGCCGGAAAGTCTGTCTTAAGTTATCTGGATCTTTGCGTTAACTCGCCGGAGGACATAAAAAGCCTCCGGCCTGTTATAGAAAGGATTGACAGGTGCTGCGAAGCGGTGAAAGGCAACATGAACCTTGCCGATATACTGAATGATCCCAAGAACATGCAGTCAATTACCTCTATTTTGAACAGGAATGAGCTTGTCGCGGGCATGTTGATCATACTTAATACCGCGATGCATGATTACGAAAAGTTCAGCTTTAATACGGAACTTGGCATACAGGGTGAGAAAAAGTTTGAGGCGTTCTACAGGGCAAGGCTTATTTTTGAAAAGTTTGACAGCGTTATCTGTATCCAGGTGCCCGAACAGTACGGGTATTCAATAAGGCTGGTCAATCCCCAGATACGCAGGCACTGGACGCAGCTTGAAATTATTCCCGAAGGCTCTATCGTTACTTTGTACGTCAAGACGAGCTACGGCGAAAGGGACAAAAAACAGGAACAGTCGGCCGGGAAAGTTTTGAAGGTGCTTTTTGAAACCATGCAGCATGCTCCGTCTGAAGAAGAACTTGAAAATCATAATAATGTCATAGATATGAAATCATATAAAAAGACCAGATGTGTAAAAAACGGAAATTCATCCCAGACCCCTATATTTAAAAAGATTATAAACGGTAATTGTATAAGGCCGGATGAAGTGCCTGTATCATCACTTAAAGTAACTGTAAACAAAATTGATACGGTTGTACATGCCGGAAACGCCCATTTGATTATCGAATGTCTGAAAGGTTTCGATGGCAGGGTTTTAATGTTCGTGTTAAGGGGAGCCAAGGAAAAAGTGCTTCTGAATGTTGATTCCATATGGGCCAAAGAAATTAGGAACGGAGAAACAGTATTATTTGAATTTTATGACGTTTGCCCTGATAATGAATTACTGAAAGAGCTTGCCCAAGCTGTTAACATGTATACACAGATGGACAAAATCGCTCACCAATAAACCGTAATTTGTTATCGGAGGCCTGATGAATCCGGATGTCAGTAAATACTTTTGGATTTTAGACCATAATGTCAGCGACTATTATATAAGCAGCTACATCAGTGCCCTCAAATACAAGGATATCCCCCGGTTAAGCAAACTGGTCCAGGTCATAAAATC
>JAFGOL010000041.1 GCA_016926495.1 Oligoflexia bacterium | reverse complement strand
CCCAGGGGCATGTGGCTTGCCGAAAGGGTATGGGAACCCTCCATGCCCGTTATACTGGCCAAGGCAGGGGTTGATTATGTCGTGCTTGACGACGAGCATTTTTTCAGCGCCGGGCTTGACAAGAAAAGTCCCCTTACAGGTTATTATAATACCGAAAGGCAGGGATACAGCGTTTCTGTTTTTCCGTCGGACATGGGCCTCAGGTACAAGATACCTTTCCACGAGGTTGATAAATGTATTGAGTACCTGAACGGGGTTTCAAAAGATTCTGAAAGCGATGTTTGCATTACTTACGGCGACGACGGTGAAAAATTCGGGGTCTGGCCCGGTACATTCAGGTGGGTTATTGAGGAAAAGTGGCTGGAAAAATTCTTTACGGCTCTTGAAAAAAACCAGAAAACAATACTGACAACAACCCTGGCGGAAATATACGGCAGTCTTGATCCGGAGGGGCTGATCTACCTTCCCACTGCCAGCTATTCCGAGATGCTTGAGTGGGCCATGCCCGCTGATTCGATTATCGAATATGACAAGCTCAAGCACCATGTCAGGGACAACGCCGAAATTAAAGATCTGCTGCGTTTTGTCAAGGGCGGCTTCTGGGACAATTTCCTTGTTAAATACCCTGAATCGAACCTTGTGCATAAAAGAACAATATCGGTCAGCCAGAAGCTCAGTGCCAGTCTTGACAGGATACCGTCTGCCAAGGCTGAACTTATACGCAGCCATCTTTACAAGGCACAGTGCAACTGCGCATACTGGCACGGCCTGTTCGGAGGTGTTTACCTTAACCATTTAAGGCACGCGCTTTTTGAAAACCTCATAATCGCGGAAAAAATTCTGGACGAGGAACTTAAACTGAAACCCGGGCTTGAAAGCCTGGATTATGACTACGACGGCAACGATGAGTTTGTATATTCCAATCCTGTATATTCCGCTTTCATTGATCCGGATTTCGGCGGCGCGGTTACGGAGATTGACTACAAGGCTGCCAACATAAATGTTGTTAACACCCTCGGCAGAAAAAAAGAGGCGTATCACGGCAAGATAAAAAAACTCAGTGAAAAACCCAAGGATCCTCCTGATACGGCTGTTTCCATTCACGACATGGATTTATATATTCCGGACGAGGCTTTTGAGGGATTCGCGTACGACAAGTACAGGAGGCTGACGTTTATAGATCACATTGTTCCGGTTGATACAAGTCTTGATGATCTAAGACTTCAGAAATTTGATACCCTTGGCACGAATTCGCTGGGGGGGTACAAAGTCGTGGAAGCAGGTGAAAATATCCTGAGGCTGACAAGGTCACGGAAATTGAAGCTTATGGGGCAGGATATTCCGGTCCGTGTTGACAAGATATATGAATTTAACAACACGAATTTTAACGTGAACGTTGGTGTTCTTAACGAATCGGAAGAATATGAAATTGAGTTCATGCTTCTTGTTGAGGCAAATATTAATCTCCTTGCCGGGAATGACCCTTCAAGGTATGTTTTGATTGACGGTGTAAAGGCTGATCCTTCTCATATATCGGTTGCGGCCTCGCAGCAGTGCGAAAAGGTCACCCTTGTTGACGAGGCCTTCGGCTTTTCCGTTCACTATTCGCTGGACAGGGCCGGAAAGCTTTTCAGGTATCCGGTGGAAACAATATCCGCGGGTGAGCACGGGGGAGAAAAGGTTTTTCAGGGAACATCCCTTGTTTTTGGCGTGCCTTTTGTTTTGTCGCCGCAGGAAGGAAAGGATGTAAACTTAAACCTTGCCTTTACGGGCAGGAGCAGGTAATTGAATTATTACGAAGACGGAACAAGGTATAACCTTGATTACGGCGAAAGGACCGAGGATATCAGCTTCTATGTAAACCTGTGCGGACAGGTAAAAGGCAGTGTACTGGAACTGGGATGCGGAACAGGCAGGATAAGCATGCCCCTTGCCCGAAACGGGATAAGGCTAATCGCTGTTGACAATGCTCCGGCTATGCTTGAAACAGCAGCGGAAAAAGCCCGCGCGGATAATCTTGAAATTGAATTTATTAAACGGGATTTCACCGGGCATTTTGATCTTAAAAGACAGTTTGACATGATCATAATGACCTTTAACTCGTTTCAGCACGTTTATACAAATAAGGAAGCTGAAGTATTGTTTGATAATGTAAAAAAACACCTTGTTCCGGGCGGTGTTTTTGTTTTTGATATTATAAATCCGGTGCTTGCCGACCTTGGCAGGGGGCCGGACTCCGTGTATGTTTACGATGTGTATTATGTCGCCATAGATCCCGCGACAAAACAGATGATACGGCTTAAGCCGGAAATGGCAAAGAGTTTTCCCATCCCCAAAAGGACCATTATTGTTGAAGACGTGGTGGATTATAATGACGCCACGCAGATTGCCACGTTCACACTTTATTATTCCATAGACAAAAAGGAAAAATTCACTTCAACCCTTACCCAGAGGTTCTATTTCCCGCAGGAGCTTGACGCACTTGTTACCTGTAACGGTTTTAACATCATTGACAAGTACGGGGATTATAACCTTGCTAAATTCACAAAAGGGTCGCCCAGCCAGATAGTAGTCGCTGAAAAGGTATGAGGCGAGGCTGGTTTTTTTAACCGGCGTTGTTGAAGATTTTATAAAGCCACAATTCCAGCATCTCTTCAGGAACTTTTTTTCCTGATTTTGCTATTTTTTGCATTGCATGGAGTACCTGGTCCGGCGTCCTTGAATATTGACTTTGGGTATACACATTATTGGCAAGTCTGTTCGTCATTCGTTCATACGTGGTATTTACGTTAAGCTCTTTAATGACCTTAGCAAGCCATGTGTTCGGAAAGCGTTTTTGGTGATTAATTTGAATGACCTGTCTTATTTTCTGGCTTGCGGGTACTATATCTTCAAGGTGAGGATATTCCTTTAGAGCAAGACGATGTATTTCTATTCTTGTAGAATCCAGTTTGTCAAATAACGGGTGGACCCTGTCCAGATTTGCTGCTAAGTCGTTATACTGTTCCAGGCTGATTACGCCGAACCTGTACAGGCGTTCCACAAGGGTTTGCGGATCCGGCTGGACGAATTCATGCCATACTAATATAAATATATTCTCAACAGTACCCTGATTCTGACGAAATGACGCTGCAATTTCCGGTATACTGCCGCTTCTTTTGTCAACGGCTTTCAGCATGTCAAATTCACTGCTTTTATTACCCTTGTTCACCCATTCCGCAAGGTCGTATTTTAAGAAGTCCAGTTTGCCAGCCTCTGCCTCAGGTATTATGTCCGCGTCAACAACTGCCTGTTTGAATTCACTGACAAATGTTTCTGCTGTATCGTTTATTTTTTTACCGGAGGATTTACGCGTGGCTCTGCTGCTTCTGATCAGTTTAAGATTGGTTTGATCCTCTCTTACCCATTTAGCAATGTTTTCATCAAACAGATGTTTGTCCTGAGGACTTAGCCTGTGTATGCTAAAATTCAGAGGAGTGCTGGCAGCTCTTTCGGCCATGTTTCCGTTTTCAATGATATTCAGGTGCGGATGTCCGCGTAAATCGTGAATGTGGTTTCTTAAGGACGAAAGTTGAAGCAGGTCACTGTTCGCCATATCCTGTGTTATGCTTTGTCTAGACGATCGTTTAAGCATGATTTTAAAAAAATACGCGTCATCTGCCTTTATTACATTTAATCTGGTTAATCTTTCAATTATCGCTGAAACAGGCGGTACCGAGTTCATTACAACATTTTCTAAAACTTCGGCCAGGGCCCGGTGATTGGTCCCGGGACTGAAATCCAGCATTGAATTACCGTTTAGCATCCATTCATAAATTTCATCGCCAAGGCTTTCAGGCACGGTTAGCTGGGCCTCTTCAGCTTTTATCCTGAGCTTTTGCATTATCGCGTCCCTGTATTCCGTGATTAAAGCGCGGCATTCCTGTGCCTTTGGCCCTTCCTGCATTCTTGTAACATCCGCCAGGTTTGTTAATGCCCGGCCCTGAGGAGTCTGGCGCATTCTTGTTCCAATCCGGGTTACGGTTGCCATACGCCCGGGATTATTAGGCTGAGTTACAGGCGGTCGTCGCCAGGGCTGTCCCCTGACGCTCCGTCTGGTTATCTGGACCGGTTTGTCAAAATCATCCACCATGCCAAGGCCAGGGACCCCAACGTGCGGTATGGCAAAACTGCTTGCAAAATACGCTATATCGCTCAGGGTTTCAATTGTCTGTTTTGCCTCGCTTGTGGGCGTTTCACTGTCAGCGTCAGACAGTAGTTTTTTATATCTGTTACTGATCTCGGCATACGTGTTGAAAACATATTCGCTGCCCTCGTCATCAGTACAGCTTGCACTGTAAAGGAATTCTCCCGGGGCGGAATCATTGCCTTTTTCGTATTCACAGCCCGACACAGCCAGGTATTCCGGCTTGCCTTCAACTTTTTTTGGGATTTTCTTTTTGTACATTTTCGGATATTTTGCAAAACCAATCAATTCAGGAAAACTTAGCGTCATGTTAAGGTCAACAATATCGTTTATCAGCCTGTTCAGGTTTGTTTTATCCTTCTTTGCGTAAACTCCCTGCGAAAGTTTCAGATCAAGTGTAATACTGCCGTTTTTTCCCTTAAGGTACGCCGGTTTTTCAATCGTTAATGTTGAGTAATTAATTACAGGCGGTATGAATTCCATTTCAAGCGAACGTACCGGTAGGCCTGTTTCCTCATACGGGATTATGTGTATCTCTACAAGATTGTCAACATCCGCGGACGGATCAATCTGTTCATCATTGCCTTCAAATTCCCAATGCCTGCAGGAACTGCTAATCAAAAGCAATACAATGCCCAAAGCTATGCCCGGGGTTTTGTACAGGTCAATACGCATATTTGTCCATACTGCAATTATTAAGCCAATTTTATAAATTTGTTAACATGTTAATATTACTCATATTGTTAATGTTAATTGTAAATAAACAATAATGATTACCGTACAGTTATTAGGCATGTGTCTATAATCTATAGAGATTGTTAACAATTACCGATAAGTTTTATCAGGTGCAATGTTCAGGGGTTTATGTAATGTTTTTCAGGTATGTTAACTTATTGATTTTAATAATTTTTATCGTCGGATTGGCATATGGTACGGTTGCGGGCAGTAGGTTATGGGCAGAGGATGATACCGGACTGGAAAGGGAGCCGCTTACAGTAAAACACAAGGTGGATAAAAAACCGGAATTTTCAAAATCAGCCGTGATTTACAGGGGAGGATTGTTTGGCGCAGGCGTAAAATCAGGTATTCCTGATTATTTTCCGGCAGGCGAAATAGCAAGGGTACTTACAAAATCCAGAAACACTCCCGAAAAATTCAACGGATATTTGCAGCAAAGAATTATTGCCGCGGACCCGAACGCGGAGGAACTGCTGGAATTAATGTACTGGCTTGGCGAGGGAGAAAGCGAAAAGGCCTGTGTAAGGAACTTTACCGAAAAATACCTTCCGTTTTCATTTCTTTTAAAGACTAAAAAAATGGACCAGGACGAAAAGCTCGAATTTTTTAAAAAGCATTACGGACGGGATTTTTTTAAGGGTAAGGGAGATCTGAGTAAAAATGTCTGGGTATTAAGCATTAAAAAATATTACCCTGAAGACAAAGGCGAAAGCCCATACCAGTGGGAATACGTGGTGAAAATGGGTCAGAAGCTGAGCAGGGGCAGGATAAATCTTTTTACTGTTAAGGTATATTATGAGTGGGAAGGCGGGACCGCGACAAGGTATTTTTGTTACCCGTCGCCTCATTGTCCCCCCAGGGAATCGTCGAAAATACATGATTATTCCGGTTGTTACGTATATAGCATGGAGGATTTCAAGCTTAAAACCGTCACATTCAGGAAAAAGGTAAAACTAAAGGCCGACGGTCCCGGAAAAATGCCGGTTTTTTATTCAGGGGATGAATTTCCGGCTTACCTGGACTGGAAGACCATGTCGGACAGGGACCCTTACCCGGCGACGGATGAAACACCTGAATTTTATTATTTTTCGTACAACAGGGACGTGAAAAAACTGAAAAGAAAAAACGGCGTATACAGATCAAATGAATTTTACAGCAAGGACCATGACGCTGTTGTTACTCTTTCTCAAATGGGTATTGCCGAAGCCGGGAGCAGGGAGGAATGTGCCAAAAGGTATATTTCGGAATACGTAAAAAAGCGGAAATACATGGTTCCGCGAAATCTGGTCAGCCCTGATGTGGAAAAAATATCTCGGAATGGAAAAAACAGGTGGCAGTATGATTTTGTTTTAAAGGAACATGCAAAAAAATATTCAGGTTTTGTAAATTTGTATTTTACCGAAGCGGAATTTAAAAACGGGAACGCGGTTTTTTGTTCGGGAATTACGATCTGCAAAAAGGAACCATGCGATGACGCAAAGGAACTTGAGATCAGGGAAATAAAGA
The DNA here is from genome assembly GCA_016926495.1 of Oligoflexia bacterium. Classification (GTDB taxonomy): domain Bacteria; phylum Bdellovibrionota; class JAFGOL01; order JAFGOL01; family JAFGOL01; genus JAFGOL01. The sequence goes on along the minus strand of JAFGOL010000041.1, from coordinate 7,006 downwards.
ATCCCTATTTAGAGATGCCTTTCGGATCGGATACATCGGAATTTATCAGGGACGTTAAGTTTCCGGTTTTTGTAAGGACCAAGTCAAAAAACGATCCGCGCTGGAACGCTATTGAAAGTTACGATCAGGATATGCTTAAGGGCAAAAATGTTTCGGGCAGAAAAAAAATATATGCCGGCAATAAACCGATCACCATGGAAACTAATTTTGCGGAAAGAACGAAATTCGGATATGTTGAGGCTGAAGACGAAAGGTCATGCGTCGAAAAATATTTCAGGCAATACGCTAAAGAAAACATTATTATCAATTCACGGAAGGACCCGGACATTAAAATCCTTAAACTGCATAACAGCCGCATAAGCAGGGAGCCGTATAAATGGCATTTTGAATTCCTGAGCGGAAAGCATTCGTACATGGGTTTTATCAATATGAATATAGTTGACACCGTTCTGGCCGACAAGCCCTCCATGGACAATGAGCAGCGCAAGAGGATCAAGCTCTGCTACAGCGTGTGCATGCGCCCGGACAGGGAAGAAAAAGACATGGACGGAAAGGACAAAATAAGCAACGCCTGTTATGAACATAAGCTTAAGGGCAGGGCGGCAGTAATTCATCTTGACCAGTCCGTGATGGACAAAGTCTTTACTCTAAAGCCAGTGAAGTATTTTGACAGCCTGCCTGACTATTTTTTCAATAATGATCTTTTCGGGTTTAACCGCGATCCCGAAAGAAGAAGGATCAGGAATAAAAAACAGGCCGTGGATATTATAAAAACAAGGGGCGATAAAAGAAGAGATCGGGGATCCGATACCATAGAGGCGATGCTGCTGCCCGGTACTGTCGCTTACCTGACAAACGACTCGGAAAAAATTAACGCCAATCCTTTAAAATACTTCTCGGACTACGGTTTTTCCGTTGCTCTCGGGGATGATCCCGAAAAACGCCGAAAGGACTGCGCAGCTGATTTTGTTAAAAACTTTTTTTATAAATACTCCAACATAAAAAAGGAAGCCATAATTGATCCCGGAACGCTGGCGGAGACGGAAAAGATATGGCGAAAATACGATAAGACCGATATACCTGAATTTCTGTACAGCAGCTACTGGAAACTTGACGCTAACCTGAGAAATATTGAAAAATCAAAAAATTTATTTATCAATCACAGGATCAGGATAAGGCTTGATTTTCAGGACAGGGTTATTGATGCCGGAGGCGGCAATATCAAGACCGCCACGTTTTGCACCTATTCGTGTTATTACGAGCCTGTTGAAAATTATCTTGACCCGGGTGAGTTTTTAAAAAAGACCCTTATGGACATGAATGCTACCACCCATTGCCTTGAGGTCAGGCGTGACAAAAACCTTGAACTTGCGAACTTCGGCTGGGGCAATGAGTCAGGGGGCATTCTTATTATTGAAAATCCTCTTTTTAACGGAAAAAGTTCCGAGGTTTTCAAGGACTGGTTTATTCCTGATGAGTATGTGAGGGGATTGAAAGGAGCGGAGTCGGAAAGTTCGTTCTGGCGCAGGGCCAAAAAGGACGACTATGATAATCTTAAAGACAGGGTCCTTGCCCTTGATTATATTGAAAACAGAAAGGAAGTCGTTAACCAGCGGGGAGATAACGGCGCGACCCTTTTATACGAGGCCGTCCAATTCGGAGAACCCGAACTGGTGAGGACGCTTTTAAAGCACGGCGCCGAACCTGATATTGCCGACGTCCAGGGTGTAACTCCGTTTCATATAGCGGCTAAAAAATGCGATAAAAAAATCGCAAAAATGCTTTATGATAAAGGCGCTGATCCCTGGCGGTTTGACAAACTCGATTATACCCCGTTCATGTACGCCGCTGAAACCGGATGTTACGATATCGTTGATATGATACTGGACAGGGAAGGGCCCGCCATACTGTGCTCAGGTATTAACCACAGGCAGGGTACTGCAGTGAACGTGGCTGTTAAAGAGGCAAATATCGCGCTTACAAACCTTGACTGGAACAGACAGTATATTATTGACAGGAAGGTAAAATTCGCGACCGACATGCTGAACAAGGCCTTTGCCCTGTATGACAATATTCACAATATTTTCAAGCCTGACTGTATTAACCGCATAGTTGATTATAAGGATTCCAACGGGAATACCATGCTTATGATGCTTGCCGCGACCGGTGACACGGCTATGTTCAATCGTGTTTTGCAAATGACACCGAAGCCGACCCGAAAGAGCAGGCAGGGCATGGACGCGCTGATGTTTGCCGCCATAGGAGGAAATGCTGATATTGCCCGTACCCTGATATCAAAAGGACTGGATGAAGTCTGCTACGAATATGATGAAGATGAACTGACATTTATGGAAAAGTTCATGGTTTTAACGGACCCGAGGAAAAAACTCAAAAAACCCCTTACAGCCTTTAATATCGCCGTAAAGCACGGTAATCCTGAAGTAGCGAAACTTCTTTATGACATGATGAAATACAAGGGTTGCGATCCTGATGATGCCGCGTCCCAGCTTAAAAAAGCCGGGGCCAATGAAAAAAAGAAGTTGAGGGCCATTGAAAAGATGAAGAAAAAAAATAAAGAAAGAAAAGACGCGGAAGGTACTGTTCCGGCGTACGGCAAAAATCCCGGTAAGCAGGCGGGTAGCAATTCCGTTGCAGTAAAAATAGCCGGAGAGCGTGGCAAGGATGGCAATGATTCGCTTGCCTATATGCGGGGCGGCGTAAAGCTTTCTGACGATTTGCCCGAAGATAATAAAATATTCAGCGCTATAGACAAGGGTGACATTGCCGCGTTATGGTCATTTATAAAACAGGACCCGTCTATTATCTGCGATCGGTATATAATGAATAACAGGGAATATTCACTGCTGACTTATGCTCACGATAAAATGAAGGATGACATTGTGGATATTTTGATTGCGCTTATGGGGCCGTGCTATTACAAGGGTATTAATGATCCTGATAAAAAGGGGCGAACGCTTTTAATGAAAGCCGCAGGATTTTATGTTGATGCCGTTAAATGGCTGCTTGTTATAGGAGCCGACGCTACAATCACCGACAAGGATAAAAATACCGCGCTTAATTACGCAACCAGTATACCGGCAGCCAAGAGCATAATAAGGGCATATATTGATAAAAATGTTAAAGATAAAGAATTTGCGACATACAGGGATGATTGTGAGTTCTACACAAAGGACGCCGTTTTCAGGCATGATTTGGAGTCGGCTATTGATACTGCGTTAAAAAGTGACAATACCGGGCTTGCGGCCTTTTTAGAAAATTTCATGATTGAAGGATGCGCCGCCATTGATGATCTTGAAACAACCGAAGTTAATTATTAGTTTGCTCGCTTTGTTTTTATTTATCCGGTAAATTTTTCAACCTTTCGATTTCTTGTTTAAGTTTCGGGATGCCATTGTCGCTTTGAAGGAACTCGTTAAGCGTATCGACGTTTGCGAACGTAGTTATATCGTTACCGCTTAGTACCTGAGTGTTAAACTCCCTTATCCCCGGACTAACACGCGTTGTATCGCCTTTACGTGCTTTTAGTTTATTTACCTTTGTCAGTAATTCCCTGTATGATTTTAACTCGTCCGCCGTTGCCTTGTCTAATTTAATACCTCGCTCTATATGGCGCGGAGGATATGAAGACCGGGTAGGTCTCCTGCCGGTTGTTCTTGTTCTGCCTGCTCTGCCGCTAAAGTTATCTGTTTTTAATTTATTTTCAAGAGCAGCAATAAGCGTTTCAAGCTCGTTAATATTCTTAGTGCTTTTGCCGTTAGTGAGAGTGTTTCTTCCGGCTATAATTTCGCGGAGAAACGCAATCTTTTCCTCTACGTACTGGCGGGTCAGAATCTTGTTTTCAAGCATGTTCAGGGCAAGGTAGATCTCGTCTGTAAACGGATTGGCAGTAACATTTATAATATTATTATTCCAATTATCCCCAATAATGGCAGTCATGATTTTTTTGAGGCGTTCAATCTCATTCTCCTGATATGGAATTGACATAATATAATCAGGTATGATTTTTTGAGCTATGCTGCTCATTGTTTCATCTGGTATTCCTTTTCCGTGTTTTGCCATGGTCGTAATCAGGGACTCGTACTCTTCGGGTGTATGGGGCCATCCCATGTGTCTCACGGATCCCCTTGTGTTCATTTTCTGCATGATTACCCTGGCGTCATGGAAAAATTGCGGTAATTCGAAATTTTCAGGAATATTTCCGGCCTTAATAAAGGTATCCCTGATATTATCTATCATTTCCAGGGCCCTGCCTATACTGATATGTTCTTCCTCAATAGTCTTAAGAAAAGCCCTGAAATATATCTGTTCAGGCATGCTTGAGTTTCCAATCTCCTTTGTGATCTTGTGAAAAAGGACCTCTGCTGTTCCTGGCGTAAATTCCCTGATACTCTCATGTTCAAGTAAGATCTTAAGCGAATTAAGCTCCGCGGTGTCATCAATTCTGTTAAGGTCAAGGTAAGTTGCCGCCTTGGTCAATTCAGGGTGTCTGGTGTCTGTTACCAAACCCAAAAGTTGACTGACTTCCCTTTGGGTAACCCCGCTTAACCGTTCTTTCATTCTTATACGTGTTTTTGCCAGGGTGCCGAATACATAGATTTTAAGTTGCTCCAGCTCAAGATCCAAAATGCCTCTTGCCTGTTTTAATTCCTTGATCTTATTTGCTACGTCTTTATTGCTGACAGCTTCCCATATTCCAACATCCTCCATTGCCTCACGTATGGCTTTGGCCTGAGCGGGATACTGGTGTAGCAGAATTTCGTCAAATAAGTCGTCGGCGTTAAGAGTGGCGGCCCTGCCTTGTCTCGCTTTTACAGATAAGAGACTCTGGTCAATAAGTTCGGCTGCTGCACGGCAATCAACAGAGTCAAGTTCCAGCCTTGTAAACATCCTGTTCAGCCTGTCTATCATAGGTTTATCCGGTGCTTCAAAACCGGTTGCCACCAGCCTTTCGGTAAGCCACTCTGATCTTCCCGCGGCGTTTTTCGCAGCAGGAAAAGGCGCTATTAGTCCCACCGCCACGTAGGCTAAATCACTGACAAGTTCAACCCTGGCCTTGTTTTTGCTGATCTCCGTCTCTTCACTGGCTTTTTTGTTCATTTCTTTGTATTCCGCTACCACGTTCGCGGTCAGGTCAAAGCCCAGTTTTACCGCTTCCATTGTGTTTTCAGTTTGCTGTTCCGTGCATGTAACGTCATAGACAAGGTTATAAACATCCTGCTGTCCCAGATTGTTGATTTCGCACTTGCTGAAAACAAGGGTTTTGTACGCGGCCTCGCCCGATCCTGCCTTCAGGGCCTCATCAGGCGCTTTGTATTGAATCAGGTTCATGAATTTTATAAGATTAATGTCAAGGTTATGCGTGATAACATCAATAAATTTTTTCTCTTTCGGTTCGTTGGTATTATTGAAAAAAGTGCCCGACAGGTGGTCCATATCTATAAAGAGAAGCCTCCCCTTGTCAAAAGGTTCCTCTTTTTCAGGATCGGTTCTTGCCGGTTCAAAATACAGTGTTCCAACCCTTTTATCGGTAATTTTGTCCAGGTATAGGTTAAAGCGAAGAGGTATTACTTTATCATATAACAGGTAATAATTGTCTGTCTTGGGTAGTACGGATATGCTTACGTATCTTTCGGCGCCTTCAAAATTATCATTAGGATCATCACCCGGAGCAACCCAATGCCTGCAGGATGAGATGGCAATACAGAAACAAAGCAGTAAAAAGCTCTTTTTAATCATAAAAAATTATACCAAATTAAGCAAGTAAATATTACATACAAATATTATATTTATTATTAATACCAATGTCAATCAATTTGTTCATTGTGATTACATAAACACGAAACTTGAAAATCACAATAAATACTAAATTTCTTCTAAAGTTCCGTTAAAACTTTGACGATAGCTTGTTTGGTAATAGGGAGGTGCACTGATTAAGATGATCAGTGCCGGCAGTTACCGCATTTTCCTCTGCTATTGCCATGGAATGCAAATATAAGTCACGGAAGGCTCGCCCCATTTTTAAGGAAGGGGTAGATGAATCAGGGAGGATGGTGTTATGACAGGAGGATAAAATGGGTTTAAGGATTAACACAAACGTTGCTTCAATCAACGCACAAAGGAACTTGGATGCCAGCAAATCAGGTCTTGATTCTTCTCTTGAAAAGCTTTCTTCAGGACAGAGAATTAACAAAGCTGGTGACGATGCTGCAGGTCTTGCGGTGTCTGAGAAATTAAAGGCACAGATCAGATCTCTGGGACAGGCAAAAAGGAACGCAAACGACGGTATCAGCATGATACAGGTTGCTGAAGGCGGACTTAACGAAGTCAGCAACATTCTTATCAGGTTGAGAGAGCTTTCTATTCAGGCTGCTTCCGACACGGTCGGGGACACTGAAAGAGGTTTTATCAATGTTGAGTATCAGCAGTTGAAACAGGAAATCCAGAGAATTTCACAGGTTACGGAATTCAACGGCACAAGCCTTTTAACAGGCGAAGGTCCTGAGCTTGAAATTCAGGTCGGCGTAAACAACAATCCTTTTGAAGACAGGATTGTTTACCCCACAGGCGCTCAGAATGTTCAGCTTACCGCACTGGGCATCGAAGGCATAGGCACAGCAAATAAGTTGGACGCTCAAGGTTCTATCGGAATGATAGATACAGCAATCGTACAGGTAAACGCAAACAGGGCCAACCTTGGCGCTATGCAGAACAGGCTTTCTTCTACCGTAAGGAACATTTCGGTAAGCGAAGAAAACATGGAAGCTTCAAATTCACGAATCAGAGACGTAGATGTTGCACGCGAAACTTCAAATCTGGCAAGAAATACCATACTGAACCAGGCTGGTGTTGCAGTTCTTAGTCAGGCTAATCAATCCAGCGCAGCCGCATTGAAGCTTATTGGCTAATTAACCTTATCTACCAAAAAATAAAAAGGCGGGACATTTTGTCCCGCTTTTTTTATTGTTGACTTAAATTTTGCTCCATG
>JAFGOL010000258.1 GCA_016926495.1 Oligoflexia bacterium | reverse complement strand
ATCTTTATTGCGGTTATTGTCAACTGATTACAGGCAGTTTAATCGTAAAAGTTGTACCCGAACCCAGTTGCGATTCAACATCAATGGAGCCTTTCATGGAGAAAATTATGGACTGGGTGATGCTGAGCCCCAGACCTGTTCCCTTGTGAGGGTCCTTTGTCGTAAAAAAGGTATCGAAAATGATTCCGAGGTTTTCCTCAGGTATACCGCAGCCGGTATCCGAAACATTGATTATTATTTCCTTTGTCATGTTTCTTGTTTCAATAGTAATCAGTTGCTTTTTATTTTCCGGGCATTTATCAAAGGCGTCAAAAGCATTTTGTACAAGGTTCATGATAACCTGCCTGAATTCACCGCTGTCACCGTTTACACTGGTTTTGTCCGCATTAAGTATGAGGTTGATATTAATTCCTTTGCTTTCAAAAATGCCTTTCACGATATCAGTTGTCTGCGTTATTATCTGATGGACATCAACAAACCCTTCAGTCTCTTTTTCAACACGCGCGTACGTTCGCAGTCCCTCCAGGATTGTCCCTATTCTTTTGATTGAGTATTCCTGCTTGTCCAGAGAGTTTATAAGGTATTCATCCTTGTTTTCCCTAGCTTCCAGATAATCCCTCATTAATGAAAGATTTCCGTATATAATCATGAGGGGATTGTTGATTTCGTGGGAAATTCCGGATGCAAGAATACCCAGCGATACCAGTTTGGATGTGTTGATCGCCTGCTTTTGCATTCTCGCTTTTTGTTCCATCTCCTTTTTAAGCTGTAAAATGACGGTTTTCAGTTCGGCCTCGCTGATCTTGATATCGGTTATGTCTTTCAGGATAAATATATATCCCTGGGGGCCTCTCCTGTCGCTGGTTTTTGATACCGATACTAAAAACGTTTTGATGTTTCCGTTTACACTGAGGGATATGTCCGTGTCGTGGGTCTCCGTATTTTCACGCTCCAGCTCGAATTCAGGATGAAATTTTCTTATAAAATCAACCATGTTTGTCGAAGAATAATCTTTGACGGAAAGTCCGAACAATTCTTTTGCTGTCTCATTTAACTGAATTATGTAACCCAGGGTGTCTGTAAAAACTATTATATCCTTAACCCTGTTCAGAAGCCTGCTCAGAGATTCTTCTGAGGACATTCCAAGCAGGTATTTTGAAACACAGAAAAATATTACCAGGGGAACAAACGACAGTGTAGCTGCTCCTATGGGGACCTGCACCTTGTTATGCAGAAGATACGGTAAAAAATTTATGGAAAAAGTAAAGACTATGGCAATAAATATCGAGAAAAGTATAATGATTATAGCGTTTTTTGTAATAACGTCGGCTTTCTTGTTTCTAAATTCGTAGAATAAAATTGCGATCAGCCTGAATGCCGGGACCGACGCTATCAGAATGGCAAGGTAAAACAACCCCCCGGGTTGAAGTTTAATGGTTCCGCCTTCGCTAACCATATCCTTAATACAAAGGTCCGTTAACAGGCTGAGCAGCATTACAACAATTAATACCGTCAGGCCAAAGGGATAAAATTTTCCTTTTTTTATATCAAGGAGCGTATAAAAAAAGTTTAACAATAAAAGTCCTATGGGAATCCAGAACAAGGTCGCAAATTTCATTAACAGGAGCTTTAAATTAATATCCAGAAACGGCAGCCACGTTGTAACATCTAAAATGGACCAGACCGCGAATATTAACGAAAAAAAAGCGTAGCTGTTGTTTATTTTGCTGAATTTGTTTTGCGTGTATACAAGTATTCCCAGAAAGAAATTGATTACAAACGTGATAAGGGAAATTGTTATTAAAATATTACTAATCATTATCCAAATTGTCCGAAATTACCTTCTCCAGTTTTTCATCACTAATACTTAATCTCGCAACACCTTCTTTTATCGCTGATTTTGCAGCCGCTTTAGCCACCCTGAAATGAAGGTTCGGTTCATCTATTTTAGGTACAATGTAGTCCGGACGCAAACCTTTTTCTTCCGCTATTGTTGCTATTTCGTTTGCCACGTCAAAACACATTCCCCATGTAAAGGCGGAGGTCCTTACGTCGAGTCCACCCCTGTACATTCCGGGAAAAACCAGGGCATTGTTGGCCTGATTGGGATACAGGCTCGTACCTGTTGCGACAACGGCAGCGCCGGCCTCTATTGCGAGTCCGGGTTCTATTTCGGGAACAGGGTTCGCGCAGGCAAAAACAACAGGAGATTTTTTCATCAGTCTGACATGCGCCTGTGTTATGACTCCCGGTCCGGGTTTTGAAAGGGCAATCAGAGCATCGGCATTTTTGAGACATTCTTCAAAAGATACGTTTTCCCCTTCAGGGTTGCTTTCCTCGCATATCTTTCTTAGTACGGGTATTTCAAGAAGCTCCTTCCTGTGTGTGCCCAGTACCCCCTTGCTGTTGAATACCCGGAACTGTTTGCCTGAAAGACCCGCGACCCTGAGCAACCTGTATACAGCCGTGTTGGCGGCACCCGAACCGAACAACACAATATTGATATTCCGTAAATCCCTGCCGGTTATTTTTGCCGCGTTTATGAGAGCGGCTGCAATTATAGTTGCTGTTCCCTGCTGATCGTCATGCCAGATTGGTATGTCCAGTTCTTCGGTAAGGCGGTCGAGTATTTCATAACATCTCGGTGTTGAAATATCCTCAAGGTTGATTCCTCCGAAGCTGTATTGTACTGATTTTATAACATTGATGCTTTCGTCAATTGAAAGTGACGCGATGGGCAGTGGTATTGCGTCCAGTCCCCCGAATCGGCGGAATATGAGGGCTTTACCTTCCAGGAGCGGCATAGAAGCCAGCGGCCCTATGTTGCCGAGCCCGAGTACCCTGCTGCCGTCGCTTATTACAGCCACACTGTTCCATTTCCATGTGTAATCATAGACAGTTTCCTTTTTTTCCGCAATTTTTAAGCAGGGGGCAGAAACCCCGGGGGTGTAGAGCAGGGAAAGATTATCATAATTAAGCTTGTATTTTCCCGTTACAGAAAGTTTGCCCTTTAACCTTTCATGCAATGCCAAAGATTCTTCTGCTATTTTCATTAGTTACCCCCATAAGAACGGTTCTGTTATTTTTATTGTCCAATGTTTAAAACGGATATAGCACAAGCAAAATAATTAGTCGACAAAACAATTATTTTAATTGACATTTATGGCTTATTTTGTTATAATATTAATGGTATGATTAGAGGCTTTTTAATTTTAGGTATCTTATTGTTCGGGGGTTCATCCGTAAGCGTTTATTGTCAGGATGCCTCACCTAAAACCGTCGCCGAGCAGGGCGAAAAAGGCATTGATGGTAAGAACAACGGGCAGGAAAAAAAGGCGGAAGCACAGGATGAAAAGCAAGCGGCCAAAGAGCCTGACAAGGGAAAAATTCAGTCGGAAACTTACGTTGACGAAACAGGACAGGGTCACAAAAGATTATTCAGGTATGGCTTCCAGTCTGAGAAATCTCTACAGGCTCCTTCGGGAAGCAGCCAGGTTGAACAATATGTTGATGAAAACGGGGTTACAAGGACCAGAAAATTTAAATATGGGTTTCAGTATGAACCCAAAAAGGGAGCAAGGGGCCCCATGCTTGATACCAGTCCTAAGCCCTCCACCGGGTTTCAGAAGTCCAAAAAAACCCCTGTGGCTACGGAAGAGATAAAAACCAAGGAGAAAAAGGAAGAAGAGATCCCGAAGGAAGAAAAGGATGTAATGCCGCAACCTGATTTTGATGAAATCAAAAGCCAGGTCGAACAGATTATTAATAGTGAACTTAACAAGCAGTAATTTCTTTTTTTTGTTAAAAAGCATTAATAATACTTAAGAAGTTACCGATACCCTTTTTATGAGGTTTTTAATCAGTGCGGTAATGTTATATTTGCTTTTGCCTTATGTGCAGGGTCAGGATGCCGGTGACGCCGGCATGCAAAATAGCGGTGGCGGCGGAAACAAATTTGCCGAGTTCGGCGTTGATTTTATATTCGCCGGTTCAATGGAAAAACTCGGCAATTTTGACAGTCAGAACGGGGTTAGCCTCAGAACACACAATACAATATTTTTCAGGTCAAATAAATCCGCCCAGTTGGGAGTTGTGTGTCAGTTTGAAAAGCCGGACGATATAGGTTATGAGGCAATAATCGGAGCCGGGTTAAGGTTTGGTTTTAATTATTTTTTTGAAGCGGACGCGGGTTATCTTTTCAGGCATTTCAGGGGATATAACGAAAGCGGGATCGGAATTGTAGTCCAGTTCGGTAAATATTTTCCGCTTTCATCGAAATTCAAATTCAAGGTTTCGTTACCTGTAGTGACGAAGATTATAACAAGCGGCCTGGTGCAGAAAACAATAATCGATTATGTTCCGTATTTCGGGTTGGCTTAT
>JAFGOL010000040.1 GCA_016926495.1 Oligoflexia bacterium | reverse complement strand
CATGTTAAGATCAACAGGCGGCCTGTTGATCTTAACATGGGAAATTACGAGTTTTTACGCGGAAATAATTCCTATATTATGCAGAGTACTGATAAATGCAGGGAAACCGGCCTGCAGGTAACCAGGGAAATTAAAATACTTGATGGCAATATAATTGAGCTTGCCGATACTGTAACCAACCTTAGTAATAAACCAGCTACATGGGACGCGTGGGAAGTCAGCGAAGTAAGAAGGCCCGCTAGTGTTAAAGTCTACATGGACATGGACGAATTAATCCCTTATGAAATGCCCGGATGGATCGACGACAACAAGCAGAAAAAGGAACGGCTGGTAACCAAAGCGGAAAAGGGATGGATCAACCTTGAACTTTTCGGGCCGGATTTACTGATCTTTGGAGGAATGCCCAATTTTTATAAAGAAGCAGGTAAGGATAAAAGCATAGTAAGAATAGAATTCCCGGATACAAGGATAGTATGGTACAGGACATTTAAAATATTCCCTGATAAAAAATACGCGCACCGTCCTGAAAAATTTAAATCAGTCGTTGAATTCTACAATAGTGATACTCTAAATTATTTTGAAGCTGAAGTCCATTCACCCATAAAGAAACTCGCAAAGGGACAAAGCGTGACCCTTAAGCAGACGTGGTTTTTCTACAAGAGTGACGATATACCGGTCAATCCATTTTTATGATCATGCGCAGCTAAAAAACCTCATACGTTACCTGCTTTTTTACGCAAGCTGTAGCCTTTAACCAGCATTACCGCGGAAATAACAACAAGCACCAGGGATATGAACTGGGATGTCGAAAGGTACGGGGTAAAAAGATCACCCCTGAAGTCTGCGCGGAAAAACTCGACGATGCTCCTCCCGGTGCCGTAAAGGATAAACGACCAGTATGTTGTTTCACCGTTGAATTTACGGTTTTTAAAAATGTAGCGTACTATAAAAAAAATGATCAGGGCGCTCAGCATCATGTATACCTGTGTGGGATGAAGCGGGGTGCCCTTTGGAACAGGCCCGAAAGCATTTTGTGGAAATACTATTCCCCACGGAAGAGCAGTATGCTTTCCGTAACAGCAGCCCTGCATCAGGCACGCGAACCTTCCTATTACGGTACCTATAAAAAACGGGGTGGCAAGATGGTCTGTGATCATTAAATACGAAAGCCCCTTTTTGCGTGTGTAAAAATATATTAAAAAAAGCGGAAGCAGTATGCCGCCGTAGAAAACATAGCCGCCTTTCCAGAATTCAAACATAGCGAGAGGGTGCTGCAGATAATACCCGGGCTGTTCAAATATAACGTGAAAAAGCCTTGCCCCTATGTAACAGGAAAATGTCGCGATAAGACCTATATCTATCATAACCACCGGGTCAATACCCGAACGCCTCATGTTAAGATAAAAAACATAAAGCCCGGCGCAGATACCAAGCGTAATAAAAACATAATACGACGCTACATGAGTGTGCCCCATACTGAAAAGTACCGGGTGCATTACTTGGGTATCCTTTTTCCGCCGTCATTGCGGTTTTTACGCTTCGCGCTGTTTGCCGTAAGGGTCATCCCGAAAAACAGCATTACAACGCCAATCGTAATTCCTATATCAGCCACGTTATATACAGGCCAGTAATAGCGCTTGTAGTGCATCTGTATAAAATCCACTACGTAACCGTAATGTATCCTGTCTACAAAATTCCCGAAAGCGCCTCCTAAAATAAGCGAAAAGGCGAAGATTTCAAACTTGTTGTTAACAGCGCTTTTTTTAAGCAGTATCACTATTACTATCATGGCAATGGCAGGCACAATCAGGAAAAAAGGAATGCGGAACCATGAGGCAGTATTGGCAAAAAGCGAAAAGGCAGAACCGGTATTGCCGACGTAAATAATGTTAAGAATATTATTAATAATAACTTTTGACTCATGGAGCCTGAAATTCGAATGTATTAAATGCTTTGTAATCTGGTCCGGGATAAACACCGATAAAAATAAAATCGCGGACACCAGTTTTATTCTATTGCGCTGCTGCATCTTTTACATAGCTCCTTATTGGCAAGGCTGCCCACTTCGGGTTTGTACTGCCAGCACCTGGCGCATTTTGCGTACACCGACTTTGTGATTTCAATCTCAAGATCGGAAGATTTATAAAGTTCAACGTTGGAAACAATAAACAGCAGATCAGGCGCTATACCTATTGAGGCAAGTATTTCATATAATTCTTCCGGCAGGCCGAGCTTAACCGTCGCGTCAAGGCTGTGGCCTATTATCTTGTCCTTTCTTTTCTGCTCTGCGGCCTTTAAAATATTTTCCCTTAATTCCAGAATTTTCTGCCATTTATCCTCTAACTGCCGGTTGATTTGATCACTTTTAACTTCCGGAATGCTTTCAAAATGAATACTTCCCTTCTTATTAGCCGGCATAAACGCCCACGCTTCCTCTGCCGTAAAAGGGATGACAGGGGCAAGTATTTTTATAAGAACATCAACGGAGGAATAAAGCATTGTTTGCAGGCAGCGGCGTTCATAAGAATCCTTTTTATCGGTATAAAGCGTGTCCTTGGCTATATCCATGTAAAAGGAACTCAGTTCCACCACGCAAAAATTATGAACAAGCTGGAATATTTTATAAAATTCAAAAGATTCGTAAGCGTCCCTGACGTTTTTAAGCAGCATATTTAATTTATGGGCCATCCATTTATCCACTTCACGAAGCTTTGAATATTCGACACTGTGCCCTGCCGGATCAAAATCGCTGAGATTGCCCAATATAAAACGCCATGTATTGCGGATCCTGCGGTACGCTTCCGTGACCCTTGAATACGATTCGTCGGAATACGAAATATCGTCTATAAAATTTTCGTGCGCGACCCAGAGCCTTAATATGTCCGCGCCTGATTTTTTAACAAGGTCCATGGGATCAACGACATTACCCATGGACTTTGACATTTTATACCCGTCCTTATCAACAATAAAACCGTGCGTAACAACCTGTTTGTAAGGGGCCTCTCCCGTTGTAAGCACCGATGTAAGTATGGAAGTATGAAACCAGCCCCTGTGCTGGTCGCTCCCCTCAAAGTAAAGATCAGCGGGCCAGCCCAGCATTTTGTTCTGCTGACAGACAGCGGCGTGGCTCACCCCTGAATCAAACCAGACGTCAAGGATGTCCCTGCTTTTTTTAAATTCTTCAGACTTACAGGAGGCGCATTTTGTTCCTTTTGGCAGGATCTCCGAAACATCAGAGGAATGCCATATTTCAATACCGTTTTTTTCCACCATGTCAGCGATTTTTCTGATTAACCCGGTGTCGAGTATGGCGTGGCCGCATTTTGAACACTGGAAATATATTATGGGAACACCCCATATCCGCTGCCTTGATATGCACCAGTCAGGACGGTTTTCCACCATGCTGTATATGCGGTTCATGCCCCTTTCCGGAGTCCATTTTACCTTTTCTATCTCGCTGAGTGTTTTTTTACGTAACCCCGTTTTATCCATTGAAATAAACCACTGGGGAGTGGCGCGAAAGAGGATCGGTTTTTTGCATCTCCAGCAGTGAGGATACGAGTGTTTGACCATGGCCATTTTTATTAAATGGCCGCTTTTATCAAGATGTTCCACTATGGCCCTGTTGCCGTCATTTACGTTCATGCCTCCGAACAGGGGAAGGTCAGGATAGAAAGCGCCGTTATCGTCCACCGGGTTATAGGCTTCAATGCCGTACTCCTTACAGATTATGTAGTCCTCGACGCCGTGTCCCGGAGCTGTATGCACGCATCCGGTCCCTGCCTCGGTAGTTACATGGGTACCGGAGAGGACCAGGGATTTTCTGTCAAAGAACGGGTGTTCGGCGTTTGTTTTTTCCATTTCCGAACCTTTAAAGGATTTCACCTTTTCAAAATCAGATGCTGAAAATCCGGTATCTTTAATGAAATTTTCAAAAAGTTCTTCGCCCATTATCCACGTCTGGCCGTTAGTTTTATTCCGGTACGCCCCGTACACAAAATCAGGATGAACGCTTATGGCGAGGTTGGCGGGCAGCGTCCACGGGGTTGTTGTCCATATAACTACATAGACATCTCCCTGCCCACGCTGTACCCCCAGTTTTGATACCAAATCATCGCACGCCCTGAATTTTACGTAGATGGAAGCTGACTTATGGTCTTTATATTCCACTTCCGCTTCAGCGAGAGCGGTTGTGCAGCTTGAGCACCAGTAAACCGGCTTATCGGCCCTGTAGACAGCGTCCTTTTCAACTATTTTAGCGAATTCCCTTATTATGTCAGCCTCGTACTTATAGTTCATGGTTAAATAAGGATGATCCCAGTCACCGTAAACACCCAGTCTTTTAAAAGTCTGCTTCTGCTTTTCAATATATTCAGAGGCATACGCCCTGCATCTTTTTATGGTTTCAAGCGCGTCGGGCGCCTTGCCATACTTTTTTTCAACCTGGAGTTCTATCGGCAGGCCGTGACAGTCCCAGCCCGGCACGTAAGGCGCGCAAAAACCCGTCATATTTTTATACCTGACCACCATATCCTTAAGAACCTTGTTCAGGGCCGTGCCCATGTGTATTTCACCGTTCGCGTAAGGCGGGCCGTCGTGATGGATATACCTGGTTTTTTTAATATTGTTCTCAATAACCCTGTTGTAAAGATCCTGCGCTTCCCATTCCTTGAGCTGTTCAGGCTCGCGCCGGGGCAGGTT
Organism: Oligoflexia bacterium; assembly: GCA_016926495.1. Classification (GTDB taxonomy): domain Bacteria; phylum Bdellovibrionota; class JAFGOL01; order JAFGOL01; family JAFGOL01; genus JAFGOL01. The sequence goes on along the minus strand of JAFGOL010000040.1, from coordinate 4,785 downwards.
CGCCTTCATTGGGAAATCGGTACCCGGAAGGTTTAGCGTACTTTTGTAGTCCTTTGTTTCACTCATTTTCAATACCTGTAATAAAAATAATGATACAGGCAATATATAACATGTTGGAATTTTTTCAAGGTGTTTGGATTATGCCCCAAAAATCAGCATCCGGCCTGATTAAATGCAGGTTTTCAATGAGTGAACTTACAAACATTTCGGGTTAGTATTTTAAATGATTAGCGACCGCGCAAGCGTGCGCACGCCAAAGCATAAAATATTAGATTATTTTATGCGGCGTGGCTTCAAGAAAAGACACGCCGTATTAAATAATCTTATTTTAGTCGAGAAGTAGTACGCGCCGGCGCAGCGTATTTAAAATACTAACCTGAAATGTGTAAGTTCCTGTCCAAACTTAAAGATTAATCAGGCCGGATGCTGATTTTGCCAGGTCAAGGCGGTTCAGGCGGCTTTTTTGTCTATTCCGCCTGTTTTTTAACTTGGCTTTCCCCGGTAAGCTATAAATATTCTGACATATCGGCTTCAGGGCCTTTGCTATCCCCCAAACTTCTTTCTGGCAAGACTACGGTTCTTAAACGCGGTCATGAAACAGGGGATAAAAATCAGGCAATTATTGAGTTAAGTTTATCAAACCCGTTAATAACTTCCGTCTTGTCAGGCAAAGAATAACTCTTTTCTGTTCTGCATACTACAAAATTTCCTGACGGAGTCAGTTTGCTTTTTTTAAGAAAAAGTTCCTCAACATGTTTCAACCATTTTGAGTCTCCGGGATTAGGACTCTGAGTCCATTTGCATTCGAGCAACAAAACCTTATTATCACCTGTTACCATAAAATCAATTTCTCTGCCTTCTTTATCCCTGTAAAAATATAAGTGCCTGTTCAGCGAATTAACCGCAATAATTTTTCTAAGCTCCGAATATATAAACGCCTCCCATATACCTCCGATATACGCCGAAGCAGACAGGCTCTTTTCATCTATGTCTAAAAGATAACAAAGAAGTCCGGTATCCGCGAAATATAGTTTAGGGGTCTTGATAATTCTTTTTTCCAGGCTCTGGTAATAGGGTTCAAGTAAAAATATCTGGTTGGAAGCTTCTAAGGCACTTAACCATTCGTTTATTGTCTGCAAGGTTACGCCAACTTCCTTTGCAATATCGGTTTTATTAATTAATTGCGCGTTCCTTGTAGCACACAACCTTATAAAGCGCTCAAAATCCCTGAGTTTTGTAATATTAATTATCTGCCTGACATCTCTTTCTATATACGTGGCAAGATATGTCCTGTAAAAATCCCTATAAGGAATGCCGGTGTCTTTCCATAGTTCCGGGAAACCGCCCCTGCTTAAATACAGCAACTGTTTCCCATAGTCACTAAACTGACCCTGCATCTGTGAAATTTCACGGCAGGATAAAGTTTCAAGCTCAAGCCAGACACAGCGACCGGCAAGACTATCTGAAACATTTTTCATTAATGTAAATTTTTGTGACCCTGTAAGTAAATATTGACCTTTCTTTTCCCTGTCCGCGTCTATAAACTTTTTTAAATGCCTGAAAAGCTTTGGAGCATACTGGATTTCATCAATGATCAAGGGAGGAGGATTTGACGCTAAAAACCTTTGCGGGTCATTTTCCGCAAGTTCTGCATCAGCATAAGAATCAAGACTGACATAATTATATGTTTTAAAAGTTTCCTTTAGTATTGTGGTCTTACCTGTTTGTCTTGCCCCTGTAAGCACAATCGCCGGAAAACTTTCAGACAAAAGTTTGATTTTTTCTGAAAAATCTCTGTAATATTGCATGGTTGACCAAATTATAAGTTATAGCATAGATATTGTCAAATATCTAATTACAAAATTACCCATGTATAAAGCCTGCGAAGGAATCAGCATATTCCCGTGTAAAATCAACAGAATAGAAGCGTTTAAATATCTCAACCTTTAAGTCATTTTTACTGATCATGAAATCAATTTTAACGACACTTTCATTATGAATAATATTAAACATGGATGAATGTTTAATAGCTTAAGAACTTCCAAATCATTCATGTCATGTATAAATTAATATCGTACAAATAATCTTGTCAATATTATAGCAAAATAAAAAAAAACTCCCGGTCCCGCAAAACCCCTTAAGCAGGACCGGAAGTTGTATGAATTAATTAATTCCCGTAATTACGCGTCGAAATAGAGCAGGAATTCGTACGGTGTCGGCCTTATGCCCACCTGCTTTATCTCGTTATCCATTTTGTGCTCAATCCACGCTGAAAGCAGATCCTCGCTGAAAACATCGCCCTTTAGCAGGTACTCATGGTCCCTGCTGAATTCGGATATGGCTTCCTCAAGGCTTGCCGGTGTTGACGGAACATCCTTAAGCTCTGCCTTGGACAATCCGTAGATGTTCTTGTCAATTGGATCACCCGGATGCATTTCCTTTTCCACGCCGTCCAGACCTGCCATCATGATTGCCGCCATAGTCAGATAAGGGTTTGATGAAGGATCAGGCGGACGGAATTCAATTCTTTTCGCGTTCGCCGAGGTATTGAATCCCGGAATTCTTATTGCCGCGCTGCGGTTCCTGTTGCTGTACGCCAGATTGCAGGGAGCCTCGTATCCTGGAACAAGTCTTTTGAATGAATTTGTCGTCGGGTTTGTAATCGCGGTCAATGCCCTGCCGTGCTTGATAAGGCCGCCGATAAAATACAGCGCGGTCTTGCTTAAACCGGCATATTCATTACCGGCGAAAACGTTCTTTCCGTTTTTCCAGATGCTGAGATGGCAATGCATGCCTGAACCGTTATCGCCGAATAAGGGTTTGGGCATAAACGTGGCTGTTTTGCCGTTCCTGCGCGCAACGTTTTTAACCACGTATTTAAACATGGCGACATTATCGGCAGCGCCTAAAAGCGTGCTGAATTTTACACCGATCTCGCACTGTCCGGCGGAACCTACTTCATGGTGCTGCAACTCGACCTTGAGACCCATCTTCTGGAGTTCCATTACAATTTCATTCCTGATATCGTTAAGCGAATCAAGAGGCGGGACCGGAGAATAACCCTCCTTTGTCCTTGGCTTGTAGCCAAGGTTGGGCCCTGAGCCTTCCCTGTCGGAGTTCCAGTTGCCTTCTTCAGTATCAATAGCATACATGGCCCTGTTCGGGTGCTGTGAAAACTTCACATCATCAAAAATAAAAAATTCCGGTTCAGGCCCGAAATAGATGGTGTCGCCTATACCCGTTGACTTGAGATAGGCTTCGGCCTTTTTTGCAATACTCCTGGGATCCCTGTTATACGGAGTCATTGTAGTAGGGTCCAGTACATCACAAATAAATGTGGCGGTAGGAACCTTTATAAAAGGATCAACTTTAAATGTCTCGATATCGGGTACTATGGTCATGTCACTCTTGTGAATTTCACACCAGCTCCTGATTGATGACCCGTCAAACGCTATGCCTTTTTCAAAAAAATCAGGCCCTGCTGTATCTATAGGGACTGAAAAGTGCTGCCATGCACCCAGCATATCCATGAATTTCAGATCAATCATTTTGAGCCCCTGATCTTTGGCTTTTTTCAGGACTTCCGCGCCGCTCATAATCCGGCCCTCCCTCTTTCTTTTGTTCTTATTCTTACTACATCATCCACTGGTAAAACAAATATCTTGCCGTCACCTATTTTGCCGGAAGATGCTGTATTCAAAATAGCTTCTATAACTTCTTCAACCATTTCCTGCTCAACAACAACCTCAATCCTGATCTTGGGCACAAAATCAACAACGTACTCCGCACCCCTGAAAAATTCGGACCTTCCCCTCTGGTTTCCGTAACCCCTTACCTCGCTTACTGTCATACCCCTGATGCCTAATTCATTAAGCTTGTCCTTAACATCATCAAGTTTGAACGGTTTTATTATTGCCTCGATCTTTTTCATAATCTATAACCCTCAATGGGAGTTTATTTTCTAATTGATTTTTTAATACGTTTTAATGCGTCAGGTCAACAGATAAAATAACTGTTAATAAACTTTTAGATTTTTTTTAATTTTGCTATGTATATAAGGGTCCTTATTAAAATTTTTCTAATTTTTGGCCTGAATTTCGGGTTGGCTGCCTCGGAAGAAAGGGCTGTGCCTGAAAAAGTCGCAATCCTGAGTCCCGAACTGGCGGGTATTATGACGGAACTTGGCCTTGGCGAAAAAATAGCCTGCTCGGCGCAGCCTTCAGCGTTGAAAAATGTTAAACCGCTGGGACCGTATCACAAGCCGAATATAGAACTCGTGGTTGAATGCAAACCTGATCTTGTTATAAGCACGTATTCAGGCACACCGCCGTACGTACATAAAAAGCTAAAATCAATGGGCTTCAACATAATCAACTATAAGCCCGTATCCCTTGAATCAATAATGGAATTCATATCAAAACTTGCCGGGATGTTCAGGGTTGACCCGAAGCCCGTGCTTTCAAAATTCGATAACCTTTGCGTGAAACAGCCTGATAAAAAAGGACTCATGCTGATAGGACTCGACCCTGTTTACGCAGTCGGAAATAAAACGTTTGTAAGCGACGCTTTAAAGTGCGCGGGCTTTATTAACATGGTAAAAGGCAATTACCCCAGGCTAAGCCTTGAAAAGATACTGAAAGACAATCCTGATTATATAATTGTTGCGCTAATGGACCCCGGCGAGTTCAGCGATTTCAAAAAACTGAAAAGGATATTCAAAGGCAAAATAATATTAATCAATCCGGACAACATATTGCAGGCTTCGCCTGCCATAATAAAAGGAAT
>JAFGOL010000257.1 GCA_016926495.1 Oligoflexia bacterium | reverse complement strand
GGGGTTGTTTGCTTGCAAACCCAGTATAGGAGCTTTTTTCTTTTAACTCACTCAATTCATTTATTTATTTTTTGGGGTAGTGCTAGAATTTTTAAAAGTATTCAAATTTTTCTTGATAAATTTTTCGGATTGTTTTATTAATGGGTCTGGATTTACAGGTTAACGCTAAATATTTTCACAATGTTAAAATAATTCTTTATGTAAAGAGGTAAATTATTTATGAAGATTGTCAGAGTTGTTACAGCGACGGCTGTTTTGATCGTTCTTGTTTATTACGGTTCAAGGTATGTTATCGGAAGGTATGAAAAAAAGGCGGACGGCACCGTCTCGGAGCAGAACACGCAAATGTCCGTGCAGCCCGAGGAAATGGTAAACCTGATGGCAGCGGAAAAAGAGGCTGTTGAAACAGCGCCGGTCGCGTCAAGCGAAGAGGCCGTCCCTGTTACCACGGTAAAGAAGAACCGCGTTTACAGAAAAACCCCGCCCAAAGAAGAGGTCATCGCGGAAAACAGGAAAGCACAGGCCGGCGACGAAGCACAGCAGGTTGACAATGCCATGTACAGCGATGGTTCAACGGTTACCACCGAGTTCGTGACTGAAACCGAAGAGGCCGAATCAAACTGGCAGCACAGGATCAGCGCGGGTGTGCAGACTTCCTTTGACAGGGAAAAAGCCCTTACGTTTGTTACAAGGGACAATGCCCACCGAACCCTGCCCACGATTAATTACGGGCTTACATACAGGACGGGAACGGACATTAAATCACCGTACTGGATGTACGGGCTCGACCTTAAGGTGGGTAACAAGTTTGATGTTGATTATGTTGAGTTTCCGCTGACTGTCGCGGCACAACTGAGGGCGTCAAGGCATCTTGCCATATCCGGAAGCTCCACGTATTTTAATCCCACGCTGGCGTATAAATTTGATACGGACAGCATCATGGGCGTTGACGGCGGGTCCTTTACGGACAGGAATATATACACAAACTGGATAGGATTTGTCTCGGAATTCGTAACAAGCATAGGCAGGCACTTTGTCGAATATCTCCCCTATGTATACAAGAGTTTTTACAGCGAGAGTAATGACAGGCGGCTTGGCGGATGGGAAGCAGGAATGAAAGCCAATCTTATACTTTCATATAATATAAATTTTCTCGCAACGGCAGAGTACTCTTATAAATCACTGATTACCTCAAATTCCGATTTGAGATATATTTCCCACAATATAATGGTCGGGGTTGGTACAACTTTTTAATTTTTAACCGGTTGTCTGGAAACGGAGAGGGGGAAGTGCTTTTGCGCTTTCCCTTTTTTATTGCGTTACCCGCAATTAATACAACAGATACTTTTTCCTTTGCTCCGTGAAAATATCCCTTCCGGTGTCGACAACGGAACAGAATTCCTCGAAACCGGCTTTATCGCCGAGTGCAAGCCTTGGCTTGTCGGATCCCAGAAGTATATCAACGGGCATTTTTTGATATTCATATTCGTAAGGAGGTGACTTGAACTGAAAGTCTCCGGTCCCCGAATATAGATCGTTTATCGCGTATATTATTGCAAGAGAGGTTTTCAGTGAGTTGAATTCAGCACGGTTAGTAACATGTACCTGGAATCCGGCGCATTGGATACCTGCAAACTTGTTGAAGGTGGGTTCAAAAAACAGGGGACGGAAAACCGCGCCAAGCAGGGTTTTAATGGCTTCGTGTTTTAAAAAATCACCGTGTTTTATGTAAGGGGCGCCGAATATTTCAAACGGCCTTGTTGTTCCCCTGCCTTCGGAAATATTTGTTCCCTCGAGCGGGCACTGTCCGGGATAGACCAATGCCGAGTTAAAGGTGGGTATGTTCGGCGACGGCATGATCCACTCGTGTTCCGGATCGGCGTCCCAGTAATTTTTCCGATCCCAACCCTCAAGTTTAATTATCTCAAGGTTACAGTTGATGCCGAATTCGGCGTTAAACATTTGGGCGAGTTCCCCGACGGTCATCCCGTGCCTGTTGGGCAGAGGGTACTGTCCGACGAAGCTTTCAAAGCCTTTCTGCACGGTCCCGCCTTCAATGTTCAGCCCGTTAACGGGATTGGGCCTGTCCAGCACCACGAAATCAATATTGTTTTTTGCGCAGATTTTCATTGAATTGGCCATGGTGTATATATACGTGTAATACCTTGCGCCAACGTCCTGAAGATCAAATACAACGGTGTCAACACCGCTGAGCATTTCAGCGTCAGGCTCGCGGGTTTTTCCGTACAGCGAATAAACAGGTATGTTGTATACGGGATGGATCGAGTTACCGCTTTCGATCATGTTGTCCTGCTTGTCTATTACGAATCCGTGCTGCGGTCCCATGATTGATTTAAGCCTTGTACCGAGATTCAGCAGGATATCCGCGATATGGTTGAATTTGCCGTCAGTGGAAGAGATGTTGCAGATAACGGATACGTTTTTGCCCTTTAATGTTTTTTTGATCAGTTCATGCCGTTCGTTTCCGAATTTCATTTCCGGCGCTTCTCCTTCTTGTTTCTCAGTAATAATACGGTCCCTGCAATTATAAACGGCAGCAGGTAGATGAAAAGGTACCCGAAAAGATTGTACAATGTACGGATCCTGTGATCACAGACCGGTACGTCAAGGATCAGGTATTCCGAGGTGCCGAGTCCTCCTCTTTTTACTACCTGTCCCGTAAGATCAACCAGCGCCGAAATGCCGGTATTCGTGGAGCGCAGTATGGGACGCCGGTTTTCTATTGACCTTACACGCGCAAGGGCAAGGTGCTGCATGGGTTCATATTTTCCGAACCATGAATCATTTGTAATGTTTAAAAATACGTTCGCGTCTTTTTTTACCATGTCGCGTACGTACGAGGATTTAAGTATTTCATAGCATATTGTGGGAGCAAACCTTGCTTCCATGCCTCCTGATATTATATTAAGTGTGGACGCTCCGGCTCCCCTTGAAAAATCGCCGACTGCCGCGACCACCGATTTAAGGAACGGGAATGTTTCGCCTAACGGCATGTATTCGCCGAATGGCAGTAATATGTGCTTGTGGTAATAATCAAGCTCTCCTGAAGGCGGAACAAGTATGGCGCTGTTATAATACTTATCCCATCGGCGGGTTTTTTTGTCGAATATTGAATAATATCCG
>JAFGOL010000256.1 GCA_016926495.1 Oligoflexia bacterium | reverse complement strand
GTCATCCCTGTAAGTTGTATCGTCGTCATATTTCATTACCCTGGTAAACTCGATAATGGCGCCTTCGTAATCACCCAGGTTGAAAAGTATCTGGGCGTAGCTGAACCTGGCGCCCAGGGCAAGGTCGCTGTTGGGATATTGATCAAGAAAATTGTAATAGATCATCGCGGCGCGTATGTAATCTTTCCTGCTCTTGGTTTTGTCAGCTTCCGTCTGGTAATAATAAGCGGACTTTACAAGATGCTCTTCAATGAGGTGTTCCGCGGCGATAATGGCGTTAATGTTATCCCTGTTTTTTTTATACCATTCCGTTCCCTTGCCGAACAGGCCCGCCATCCTGCCTCTTTCCCTGTTGGCTTCCCTCTGTTTGCCAAGCTGCTCGTACGTCTTGATTATTTTTTCAAACACAAACGGGTTCCGGGGCTCATTCCTGTAATATTCCAGCACAAAATCAACGGTTTCGGTTGTTTTTTTGATCCTGTCCGACAACTGGTAGAGTTCGCAAATCTTCTCTATGATCTCGTACTCATACGGCCTGCCGCCTATACGCCTGAAAAAAGCGTACGCCTGCGAAACCCCTTTTCCGAATTCCGTAAAATTGATCGCAAGATAGTTCTTTGCCTCGTTCCTGAGGGAACTCGGAGTGTTTTCGCCATATCTCTTGTTGTGGTAATCGACCAGGGCCACAAAAAAATCGGCGGCGTCTATTACCCTTCTTTTCCTGTAGTATGACCACGCCAGCTTGTACAGCACCTTATCGTAATAAACCGAATCCGGGTATTCCAGAACGTGCGAATAGTAGAAGATAGCCCTGTCAAAATCCTCGATATCGAAATAGTATTCCCCGAGCCTGGTATAAACCTCGGGCAATTTATCGCTCTTGGGATATTCATTTACCATGGTATCAAAAACCACGGTGGACTGTTCTATCCTTCCTTCTTCAAAATAGGCGTACCCCAGAAGATACAGCGCCTTGTCCCTGAACCTGTATTCCTTGTATTCCCTCAGGAGAAGCTTAAGATAGTATATGGCTTTTGTATAATCCACGTCGGGTTCGGGAGGCAGTACCTGTATTTCCCCCCTGGAAAAGCGCTGGAAGGCCGATTCATACGACTCTGTTTCGCGTATTACCTTTTCGGATGAATCCTCAAAATACAACTGCCCGAGCCTGTACAGAACGTCGGGGATAAAACGGCTCATGGGATATTTTACGATATATTCCTCGAAAAGCCTGATACTTATTTCCCTGTTCGCGTTTTCCTGGACAGCGAGGTTTTCAACCTTGCTCTCAAATTTTTCGTTAAGATTGATTTTATCCAGGTACCTCTGGGTCGCGCCCATGCTTTCTATTTCGGCGATGAATTCACTGGATTCCCTGTAAAAATCCCGGGTTCCGTCCCTCAGTTCCCTGATAATCTCCGTCCTGTCAACCGACGCCGAAATCAGCGTAATTGAAATATTAACGAGAAATGTAACGAAAGGGATCATATCACTCCACCAGCAGCTTGAATTTTCTGTCAATTTCATTCATGTATTGCTGCTTGTTCTCCTGTATATCGGTGATCTGGTTTGTCTGGTTCTCCTTGGTTTTCCAGACAATATCAATCCTTCCGAGCTGTGCCTTTAAGCCTATATCATCCAGCCTTGCGTGAATAAGCTTTATCACAGAGGCCGTGTAGCTCTTGAGATACCTGTTCATTACGTTCCTGAGCGCGATTATGTCTCTTTCCCCTTCGTTAAGTGTCCTTACCGAAGCCACAGCCCTCAGCCTTTCCGATTCCTTCATCACGGAAAAATACAGGTTGAAGTTCCGCGACATCTCCCTCTGCTCCTCCAGCGAGAGCCACTCCCTGAAACCCCGGGAATACAACTCGCCGTTACCGAACATCGTAAAATCAAAATCAACTATCAGCGAACGGGGAAATCCGTCCTGAGTGGGATGCGAAACAAGCTGTGTAAGATCGTCCGAAAGCTTGAACCTGTTTAGCTCTTCCATGAAGCCCTTTTTGATCCTGTTGTAGTGAAGCAGTATTTCGTTAAAAATCTGCATCGCCTCCTCAAAGCGGTTTTGCTCCATGTATATGTATCCCTGCATTGACTTCAGCTTCATCAGATCAAGGTCCGTAAGCGTATCCCTTTCGTCGTACACAACCGTTTTACCCGGAAAATAAAGATCCTTGTTCACAAAGGCCAGGGCCTCAAGATGCGACAGGGCAAGCCGGTAATCCCTTTTATGAAAAAAAACCCACACTATTTCCTTGAGTGATTGAAGATAATGAAGGGAAATGGGCCTTATTGACTGGTATTCCACAAGCGCTTCGTCGTACCTTTTGAGCTTCATGAACATTCTTGCCCTTCCCAGCACGGAAAGCTCCTTGAGTTCCGACGTGGCAAAATAACTGCCGGATGAGATAATGCTGTCAAAAAAAAGCAGGGCCTGCTTATAATTACCCCTGACTCCAGCGGACGCCGCCAGCAGGTAGACGGCCCTGGGATAATAGGGAGATTTTTCGTCAATCTTCCTGAGAAACCTTTCCGCTATATTATACTGGGCGTTATGCAGGAAATATTTTCCGATGGTATATATCAGAGAAGAGTATGCCTGGGTGGAGCCTTCCTTGAAGGTATTGAAAAGCTCGAAATTATCCCTGAACAGCTTTTCGTCGCCGTGAAGCTCCGCGATCCTGATCAGCCTGTCAAGGGACGTATAGCTGATATCGTCCGCTATTTTTTCAGTAACGAGGTCCCTGAATATCTTTTCCGCCCTGAAAAGATCATTACCTATAAAAGAAGCTTCGGCAATCAGGAACCTTGTGTTCCTGCTGCCGTCGTTAACAACGGTAAAGGAAAAAGCGGAATTTAACAAAACGCATATAATTGCGATAAATCCGTACATTACTTACCCGTTTTTGAAGCTATATAATTTTGATCCCTGGTATCAAACTTAAGGGCCGGCCTGTCCCTGAACGAGGTAAAAATTTTGCCGGTTTCATATCCGGTACAGTCAAGGGCAAACTTTTTACCGTCCTTGATAACAAAAGAATACCTGGACCGTACCTTGATCCTGTAATCGTTAAGATAATCAAAAACCCCCTCGGCGTTACCGGTATATATGGCCTGAACGATTACTTCGTGATGACCGGGGGATATCATTGAATCGTAAATAACGAATTCGTCCCTCTTGTTTTTGTAAAGATCGTATTCCGAATATATTTTTTCTCCGTCCAGGATGTACGTAAGGTTTATCAGGCTGAAACGCGAACTCATCTCGTCCCTGTGCCTGATTGTAAGGTAGGAGAGGGCGACATCCACGTTTTTTTCCTTCACCGAGCTTGTGTTTACTTCCATTATCCTGGACTTGGCATCCAGCACCTTGTCCTTTATGGTATTGATTTTTTCCTTTATGGACTTGAAATCCGATGTATTTATCTTGTTGATTTCCCTGGGATCGACCTTGAACCTGAATGAATTATCTATGGGGGTGAAGGTCCCGCTTGAAGCCGGTCCCCCTCCCTGTTCGGAGTCAAGAGAGGACTCAAGCATGACCGGTTTTTTTTCCTCGGGGCAAATGCCGCCCAATACAAGCAATAAGGTTAAAATTACAATCATATAAATCTCACATATTCAGTTATATTTTTTACCACTTCGGTCCTTGAAAGTAATCTTTTAAATTTATTGTAAGGCACCCTGATCCTGGCTCCCCTGGGTACGGGTATCTTACCCTCAAAAACATCCCTTGCCAAAGCAGGATTATAATACATAAGTTCGTCACGGCCCACATCCAGCAGGGATTCAACCTGCGCGATATTAATTTCCTTTACGAATTCCACCAGTTTGCAGTTGTGCTCACGGGCAAATTCCAGTTCGCCGAAAAAATCCCTGTAATTTTTTTCAACATGCAGCGCGGCAAGAAACTCCGCGTAAAAGTTTTTGGAAGCAAAACCGAAATTACTGCCCCTGTATTTTTTAATTATAGTAACCAGATCCCTGCTGCCCACTGTCCTTACGGCCCTGCGCATACCGAAGGGCCCGTGATTATATCCGGTCACGGCCAGGGGCCATTCCTGAAGTATCTTGTAGCTTTTTTTCAACATCTTCGCAGCCGCGTATGTTGATATGACCGGATCATTCCTTTCATCGTAACCAGGCTTAATTTTAAGGTATTCCATTCCGGTATTCCTCATAAACTGCCATATTCCCGAGGCATTCCTGTATGACAGCGCGCGCGGATTAAAATAGGACTCTACAAAAGGTATCCTTGTCAACTCCGGCGGAAGGCCGTATTTTACAAAAACCTCTTCCATTGAAGGTATATACCTTCTACTGTAATGCATGGCCTGTTTGAAACTTGAATACTGTCCCCGCTGCGCCCTGATCCTGCCGGGTCTTGCCGCGTTAAGAAACACGTTGCGTCCGTCGATACCGCTGAACTTTGCCGCAAGGTTCCTGTAAAAGGGATCCATATCCTCCACGTCGCCTTTTTTCCTGTGAATGACAAGCAGAGCGTCCCTGTATTTTTTCTGCACCCTGATCAGCCTGCTGTCTGTGATCTCGTCCTTGATCGCGTCCGTAAAAACAGGCATGTCCTGTATATCGGACACGTCCACGATCTCGTAAATAATATGGTTCTCGCTGTCATGTATTATAAATTCACCGGTATCGTACTTGGCGTAAACATCTATCCAGAAATCCACCGCCCTTTCCAGTCCGTGGGGTACCTTGAAACTGGCGGTAACCGAGCCTTCCGGAACATACCGTGAAACATACTGTACAGGAGGTATTACCATACCGAAAACCGGCAGCGACATATTAAAGAGCATCATTATTATTATTGTTCGCATTCCGTTACCTCCGCTAAAATACGGCCTTCCCAGTCAACAAGTTTATAGGCGTTTCTATGGTTAGCCAGAATAACAAACGCGTAGACACTGTTTTTGCCGTTTGCGTATCCGGCCAGTCCCCTAATGCCGTTCATTGTCCCTGACTTGGCCCTTATTTTTCCCTTAAGTTTATCATCCCCAATGGTTTTTTTGATAGTCCCGTCCATGCCGGATATGGCAAGACTGTTTACAAATTCAGGCCCTGCCTGAAAATCGAAATACATATTTTTTAAAAAAGCGACAAGCGCCCTTGCCGTGGTTTTATTGTCCCTGGAAAAGCCGGACGCGTTAACTATATTAAAATCACCCCCGCTGAAACCCATTCGCAAAAGGTATTTTCTCACCGCGTCCAGCCCTATTGCCGTATTGGCGGGCTTCCCCCCGGTTTTAAGGGCAATGGCCCTTAGAAGCTGTTCCGCTATAAAATTGTTGCTGAACCTGTTCATATCCGACAAAAGGTCCGCGAGCCTTCTTGACTCCACTTCAAACAGCAAAGTGGCGCCTGCGGGTACCGCTCCGGTAGTAACAGAGCCTGAAAATTTTATTCCTCTCCAGCCCAAATGAAGCCTGAGTACCTCGGTAAAATATTTAAGAGGCGCGGCAATATTCCTGTACACGGTCTTTAACCCGTACCCGGAGGTATTAATATTGCCGGTAACCACGATGTCATTTCCTTTTCTGCGTATGCCCGTACCGGTACGACCCTTTCCCTTTTTGGTAAGGTCCACCAGGTTTATAACCGGTACCCGCGGATCAAGGTTTACCTGGCTGTTACTCCCAGAGACTATATTCACCGCTATTGAATTAAAATTTACGGAGAGCGGCGAAACCATGGCGCTGTACGCCCTGTCGTTGCCGTCCTCGTATATGACCTCGGTGGCAAACGCCGATTCGTCAAGAATGATGTTGCCCCTGATCTCCTTAATGCCGATATCAACAAGCCTGTTTACAAGGTACCACATGGTTTCCGAAACAAAGAGGGGATCACCGTTGCCTTCGATGTATATGTCGTTGCCCAGTGAATACACGTTTGTCATGAACCTGAAATCCTGCCCGAGCAGGCTTACGGAGGCTGCCGTAATAAACAGCTTGGTAACGGAGGCTATGCTCATCATCTTTTCATCATTGAATGAATAAACGGTTTTATCGTTTTTAAGATCATAAACGGACAGGGAAAAATCAGTACCCGATATGTCTGCGGACCTTAATATCCTTGCCCTGGCCGAGTCAATTTCAGGAGCAGCCGCATTGATGCCCGAAGCTCCAAGCACAGCTATACACAAAAATGCGATTTTAAATACGCGCAACCCGACCCCCGATATCCATAATAATATCAATAGTAATAAATATTGTCTATCCGTTACTTAGTCAAAATCATGTCGGACTGAAACTTAATGCTAATTTTTACCCCGGATTATTACGATAACAAGGTCATGAAAGCTGTTCTGATAATGGGACTTATCTCGATCAACGCGTTCGCGGGATATTATGAAATTTCAGCGAAAGGCAGCTACAGCAATTATAAAAACACGGAGGATACCTTTACCAGATCATATTCTTTCGGCGCCTCGGTAGCGTACAGGTTCATAAGCGCCTCCGCGATAGAGATTGCGTATACCAAGACTTTCCAGAAACAGACCGCCCCATACTCAAATATTCAGGGAATAATACAGGTAGCCAGCGTCAGCATACTGGGTTACCTGCTCGGAAAGGAATATATGTTCCAGCCTTTTGTAAAAATAGGCGGCGGATACATGTTCAGGGAATATTCCTATAAATACGACCTCGAAGGGATTCCGGTTATCAATACGAGATCAGAGTCCGCGAGTCTTACGTTCGGCGGAGGCATAAGATATCTTTTAACCGGAAATCTTGCCATAGAAGGCTCCGCCATAGGCTATCTCACCGACTTTGAAGAAGACAGGCCGTTTATACACCATACCGTTATGGCGGGAATTACCGTCATATTTTAAGTTTTAATAATTCAACTCTCTCATGTGCGAAGGATCGGGCATCCTGCGGTTGTTGTAAGGGGCATCCATATATTCGACGCCGTACCTTACGGATTCAACTATACTTACAACAAATCGCCATTTCATCGTGAGTGTGCCGTTATCGTTAATCATGCCTTTGGGCGGATTTTCAAACGGGGATGCTTCAGCGAACGCGTAGGACGGCGCCTTGTCGAATCCGGCCACGCCGGAGCTTTTTACTACGAGGAGTCTTCTGAAATTACCTTCCCTGTCCATTACAATCTGCACTTCCGTAATATATTCCTTTTTGCGCAGCTTTTCCCTTACGTCGGGATGCGTGTTAATATAAGCGGAAATATAATCATTCCACAGAGGCACTATCGCCTCCTCGACCCTTCTGTAAAAGGAATAGTAGATAAATTCGGCAGTGTTAAGTATGGTCTGCTCGCCGGGAGCAATGTCAGGCAGGTAGTCATAGGTTTGTGAAGTCTCGTTTTGTTGCGCCTTTTCCCTTTTGCTCTTTACAAATTCGTCCACTGCCTTTGCTGTTTCCTGTTCTTCCACGGAGTAAAAGGTCTGGCTCCTGGCATTTTTGGGTTTTCCCCATTCCCTTGCCCTTGTCTGCTTTTCCACCTTCCTGTTTGATTTGCTTAAAAACCTCGCGCTGGGGTTCGGCGGTTCATTCGTGTCTTCGTCAATGTTGACTATCTGTCTTTCACGTTCAAAAGTATAGAGTTCCACGGGCTGCGAGGGATCAATTATCCTTGTCTGGAATATTCCCATCTCGCTGCCCCAGAAATAAAAAAGCAGTATGTGTATGGCGAGTGAGAGAATAAAGTATTCAAGCCATTGTTTTCCGCGCTTTTTCTTATTCATCGTAGTATACCTTTTCAAGATACAGGCCGCACGCCGGGGCTGCCACCCCTGCCTTTTTCCTGTCGCCTGACGCCAGTATCTCCCTGATATATTCAGGGCTGAACCTGCCCCTGCCTATATCAACCAGCGTGCCCGTAATATTCCTTACCATCTGCTTTAAAAAGCCACCGGCAGTCACCGTAAGCCTTATATAACCGTTTTTTTCGGTTAATTCCATCTGATATATGGTCCTTATCGTCGTTTTGATATCGCTTCCTGAACCCATAAAGCCCGAAAAATCGCGCTCTCCGCGTAAGTACTCGATAGCTTTGCGCATTTTTTGAATATCAAGCCGCTGTTTTACCCACCAGACCCTGTCAAGCCCGAAGGGATTCCTGGTTGAAGTATTGTTGATGAGGTAATAGTACGTTTTTTTAGACGCGCGGCGGGCATCGAAATCATCAGGCATAATTTCAACGCTTCTTACAACTATGTCAGGCGGAAGCTGGGTATTCAGCGCCATTTTTAACGCTGACGGTTTCCATTCCTTATCGCCGTGGAAACTGGCAACCTGCCCGAGGGCATGAACGCCTGTATCGGTCCTGCTTGAATAACGCAGGCTGATTTTTTGCTTAAAAACCTTTTCAAGCAGTGCCTCAACATTGCCCTGCACGGTTGGAAGATCCTTTTGCACCTGCCAGCCGTAGTACGCAGTGCCGACATAAGAGATTACAAGCTTATAGATCATAATACGTGTATTTTAACTGAAATGCCGCAAAATAACCATGCCGGGTTATTAATATGGATTATCCGGGAGTTCCTCTCTGCAACTTTTCTTTATTACAGTTTCTTTAGGTTCTTTGGACATATCATCCTTATCTATCGAAAATTCAATAAGAGATAAATCTTCAACTGCCCATGCCC
>JAFGOL010000255.1 GCA_016926495.1 Oligoflexia bacterium | reverse complement strand
ACAACGGGATAATAGAAAATTATTCTCAGCTCAGGGATGAACTCAAAAAAAAAGGAAGGACGTTTTCCTCCGAGACGGATACTGAAATAGTCGCTCATCTTCTTGACATTGAGTACCATAAAACCGGCGATGAGCTTAAAGCCATAATTAATACGATTGCCATGCTCAGGGGCATGTTTTCGCTGGGAATTATTTTTAAGCATAACAGGGAAACGCTTTACGCCGTAAAGTACGGGACCCCGCTTGTAGTGGGGCACGGCGATTCTGTTTCGTATATCGCGTCCGATATCCATCCCCTTGCGGGTTACGCTAAAACATACGCTTTTCTTGAAGACAGGGAAATCGCCCGTCTTGCGCCTTCTTCTGTAGAGGTTTTTGACGCTGACGGAAAGACCGTAAAGAAAAAACAGCATGCCCTTGATATATCGCAGGAGGCTTTTTCAAAGGCCGGCTACAGGTTTTACATGGAAAAGGAAATCCATGAACAGCCCCAGGTGATAATAAACACGATACAGAGCAGGATATCAGGGGCAAGGGACGCGGTGCTTCTTGACGATCTTCCCCTTGACTCTCAAAAACTGAAAAACATTAAACGCGTTTATATTATCGCGTGCGGCACGGCGTGGCACGCGGCGCTTACAGGCAAATACCTTATGGAAAAATTCGCCAAAATTCCGGTCGAGGTTGATATAGCGTCCGAGTTTCGTTACAGGCAGCCCCTTCTTGACAGGGACGTTCTGACAATCCTTATCTCCCAGTCAGGGGAAACAGCGGACACCCTTGCCGCAGGCAGGGAAGCTAAAAAACACGGTTCTTTTGTTATAGCCATATGCAACAAGCCCAACAGCACCATGCACAGGGAGTCGGATTTTACAGTATTTACAGAGGCAGGCGTTGAAATAGGCGTTGCGGCAACCAAGAGCTTTACGGCCCAGATCAGCACCCTGCTTCTTTTGTCCCTGCATTTTTCAAAACTGCTCGGCACCATGGATGACGGAAAAATTAAGGATACCCTGGAAGGTTTTGTAAAAATACCCGTTATACTTGAAGGACTTATGAACATCTCCGAGGAAATGGGCAAGATAGCGAGCAGGTTCATAAAGGCCAGGACCTTTTTATTTATCGGCAGGGGTATACATTATCCGGTTGCCCTTGAGGGAGCGCTGAAGTTAAAGGAAATAACTTATATTCACGCCGAAGGTTACGCGGCGGGCGAGCTTAAGCACGGGCCTATTGCCCTTGTTGATGACGAGCTTGTACTGATTGCGGTATCGCCTATGGACGATCTGTATGAAAAATCGATAAGCAATATCGAAGAAGTAAGCGCAAGAGGCGGCTCGGTTATTGCAATAGGTACTGAAGGAGATGAAAGGCTTGCTTCCATATCAGACGTATTTATCCCGTTACCAAGGGTTTCATGGGAGTTTTTGCCTATACTCGAAGCAGTGCCCATACAGATGCTTGCCCTTAACATGGCGATTAAAAAAGGCACGGACGTCGATAAACCAAGGAATCTTGCAAAAAGCGTAACAGTGGAATAAACGGTGGAAAAACTTTTAAATGATTTAAATCCCAGGCAGATTGAGGCTGTACGGCTTGTCGGCGGTCCCCTGCTTATAGTGGCAGGAGCAGGTTCCGGCAAAACCCGCGTTATTACGTACAAGATCGCGTATTTAATTGCCAATAACATTGCCAGCCCTGATGAAATTACGGCAGTTACATTTACCAACAAGGCTGCCGGCGAAATGAAATCAAGGGTAAGGCAGCTTCTTACCGAAAAACTCGGTATCAATGACTATTATGCGGTAAGCGGGGTTACGGTTTCCACCTTTCACAGCTACTGCGCGGGAGTGCTGAGGCAGCACGTAGACAGGCTGGGTATTTCAAGGGACTTTGTTATATACGATTCTGATGACCAGAAAACCCTTATATCCAAGCTTATGGACGAACATAATATAGATAAAAAACAGTTTACTCCCCGCGACATGGTTTCTTATTTCAGTTCCGTAAAAAACGGGACAGCGGCACTAAGGCCCAACAGCAATATCCAGAGGCTTTACGACGACTACGAAAAGGAACTCAGAAAAGCCGAGGCCCTAGATTTCGGGGACCTGCTGAGGTTTACCGTAAAGCTTTTCAGTGAACATAAGGATGTGCTGGAAATATACCAGGACAGGGCGAAGTATTTGTTTGTTGACGAATACCAGGATACGAACAGGATACAGTATAAGCTTATAAGGTTTCTTTCCCTGAAGCACGGCAATATCTGCGTGGTGGGCGATGAGGACCAGTCCATATATAAATGGCGAGGGGCGGATATCCGCAATATCCTGGACTTTGAAAAGGATTACACGGATTCAAGCATAGTTAAGCTTGAGGAAAACTACAGATCCACAAAAAACATCATCAACGCAAGCTCCACCCTTATAGAAAAAAATTTCCAGCGCAAGGGCAAGACGCTTTTTACATCAAATTCCGACGGGGAAAAGATTAAAGTAGCAACCCTTGTTAACGATATAAGGGAGTCTGAATACATAACGTCACAGATAGCCAAAAGATTTGACGAGGGTTTTCACTACGACGACATGGCGATTTTTTACAGGATAAACGCCCAGTCGCGCCTTATAGAAGAACACCTGCGAAGGGCCAAAATCCCGTACAAGATCGTGGGCGGCATAAGGTTTTATGACAGGAAGGAAATCAGGGACATCATTTCGTATTTAAGGCTTATTATCAATCCGCATGACAGTGTGAGCCTTGCAAGGATAATAAATGTACCGTCAAGGGGAATAGGCAAAACCACTCTTGAAAAACTGGACGAATGGTCAAGGCATAAAAATATCAGCCTCTATTCATCGCTGCTTACTGTTTCCGAAATCCCTTCCCTGAGTCCCGCGGCAAAGGCAAAACTTACATCGCTGGTTAACCTGTTTGAGGAATTAAGGGTACAGAACAGCGAGGGTTCCGTGGGCAGCGGCCTTTTAAGGATACTGATAGAAAAAATACAGTACTTTGAATATCTAAAGGAAAAATCCCCTCACGAGGCTGATGAGCGTATTGACAACGTATCGGAACTTATGAACGCCATGGCGGACTTTGAGGAAAACAGCGGAGACACGGCTCTCGAGGTTTTCCTGGAAAGCGTTTCCCTTATAGGCGATACTGATCTGGAAAACGGTGATAACAACGGCGTAAAGCTGATGACCCTTCACAGCGCCAAGGGACTTGAATTCCCGGTCGTGTTTGTACAGGGTCTTGAATACGGGCTTCTTCCGTACATCAGGTACGGAAACGGCGAGCAGGACAATGACGTTGAAGAGGAAAGGCGGCTTTTATACGTTGGCATGACAAGGGCCAAAGAGATTTTATATCTTAGCTGGGCGCGCAGCAGAAGGATCTTCGGCGGAATAAAGGCAAGGTATCCTTCCAAGTTCCTTGACGAGATAAAGGAAAATTACGTTGAGCACTATAAAGACACAGAGCCTTATTATGAAAAAACAGAGATTAAGCCTAAGGTATCACCCTATTCGCAGGAATTTTATGTTGCTGACGAAACCCCGCAGATAGTGGGCCACAAGGTCATGCACGCGACCTACGGTGAGGGTATCGTCAGGGCCGTTGACGGCAGCGGCGACAAGGCAAGGGTTACGGTGCAGTTCCGCAATTACGGTACCAAAAAACTGCTGTGGGGTTTTGCGAACCTCATGGTCGTAAGCTGATATTAGAGTGAACCCTGAAAATAAAAAGATAGGTAATGGCGGAGAACTTCATGCCGGCCTGTGGCTGTGCGAAAAGGGCCATGAAATCATCAGCCGGAATTTTCATAAGCGCGTATTTGAAATTGACGTAATTACGCTGTGCCCTGCGGGCATTATACATTTTGTAGAAGTGAAAACGGTTGAAGACGGATCTGTTGACGATGCGGTATTTTCAGTCCACGCCCGCAACATCGGCAGGTACATGACCGGTGTTGAAGCTTTTGTTGAAGAATTCCCCCAATATGAAGACTATCCGATGTCAATGGATGTAGTAATTGTAACAAGGGATGACTTTTTATATT